>JADFKX010000025.1 GCA_022564695.1 Chloroflexota bacterium
GGTGGGCGGAGAGGGTGTCCAGCAGCGAATCCAGTATCGCCGGGTTCTCCCGCATGCGGCGGGCCAGGAAACCGGCCCCCACCTCCATGGCGATTGCGTCGACGCTCTCGTCCTCCTCCAGTATCTCCAGCAGCTTCTTGAGGTTCTGGGGCAGGAAGCCCATGCCGATGGTGCCGCCGGAGTCCAGCGGATTGCGGTAGCTGCCGCCGATGGTGTTGAAGAACTGGGATAGTTTCTCGTAAGAAGCGGCGGTGAGGAGCGGCACTTCCAGCCCTTCGCGCTCGAAGGCGTCGGTGATGACCACCGACTGGCCGCCCGTCATGGCGATAAGGCCCATGCGGTAGCCCGTGCCCGGCTTGCAGTAGACGAGCGCTTTCACGGCGTCTATAGTCTCGTCCAGACTCTCGGCCTGCACTACGCCGGCCTGCCGCATGGCTGCATCCCACACCGCGGGGGCCGTGGCCAGCGCCGCCGTGTGGGAGTAGATCGCCCGCGCGCCGGCCGCGCTGATGCCGCCCTTCCACACCACCACCGGCTTGACGCGCGCCGCCTCCCGCAGGGCGCGGAAGAAGCGGCGGCTGTCCTTCGCGCCCTCGAAGTACATGCCGATGACCTCCGTCTCGGCATCGGCCGCCAGGTACTCCAGGTAATCGGCGGCGTCCAGGACAACGGCGTTGCCGAAGCTCACCGCCTTGGAGCAGCGGATGCCGTGGCGGTCGCCCACCAGCGAGAAGTTGATGCAGTGGGTGCCGCTCTGGGAGATGAACCCCACGTTGCCGGCGTCGCCCGCGGGCTGATCCCAGGAGTTGCGCAGCCCCAGGCGCCGGTTGTATATCCCCATGCAGTTTGGCCCGATGAGCAGCAGGCCTCCGCCTGGGGCGGACTTTGCCATCTCGCCGACCTGCTTCTGCAGCTGGATTCCCTCTTCCGTCTCCGTCTCCGCGAAGCCGGAGGTGAACAGGGTGACGGCGCCGACACCCTTCTCGATACAGTCGGCGACGACGCGAGGGGAGATCTGCCGTGGCACCGCGCACACCACGTAGTCGATCTCGTCCGGTATCTCCAGGAGGCTGGAGTAGTTGGGCACGCCCAACTCTTCGATGCCCGGTATCTCGTTCGGGTCGATCTGCACGGAGTAGACCTTGCCCTGGAAGGTGCTCATGGAGCGCAGCCACAGGTAGCCCATCGCCCGCTTGTCTCCCACCACAGCCACGGTGCGGGGGTTGAAGGCGCGGTCCAGGCGCTGCTGGAGGTTGCTCCGGAAATCGGCGGCGCGGGCCACTACATCTCCCCTTGGCGCTCCATGTACAGCCGCTCCACCAGCAGGGCATCGACAGCGATTGCGCTGTCGTTCCCGACGATGAGGCCGCCGTTGGAGACGCCGGTGACGCCGCCGCCCTGGACGTAGCCGTAGACGTTGGGCGCCACTTCGATCATGCCTGTGGGCCAGCGCTTGGGGACGGAGCGGCGCGGCATGCCTCTAGCCGACCACGATGCGGGCATCCACCGCCAGGGCACCGTCCTTGTAGGCGAACACCGGGTTCAGATCCAACTCCTCGATCTCCGGGTGTGCATCCACAAAGGCGGACACCTTTAGCAGCAGCTTCTCCAGCGCCTCCAGGTCCGCGGGATCCTGGCCCCGGAACCCCTGCAGCACGGGGAACCCCTTGATCTCGCGCACCATCTGGCGGGCGTCCCGCGGCTCCAGAGGGACGATGCGGAAGGATACGTCCTTGAGCACCTCCACCAGGACGCCGCCCAGGCCGAACATGAGCACAGGCCCGAACTGCGGGTCCTTGCTCATGCCGACGATCACCTCGATGCCGGGACGGGCCATCTTCTGAACGGCAACCCCCTCTATGCGGGCGTTGGGCTCGTGCCGCTTCACGGCCTCGCTGATCTCCGCGAACGCCGCTGTCACGGTCTCCGGCGAGTCTAGCCCCAGCCGGACGCCGCCTACGTCCGACTTGTGGGTCACGTCCGGCGACACGATCTTGAGAACCACTGGGTAGCCCAGCTCCTTGGCCGCCTCGACCGCCTCGTCGGCGTTCGTGGCGAGGCGGGCGCTGGTGGTAGGGATGCCGGCCTCGTCCAATATCTGTTTGGACTCGATCTCCGTGAGGACGGTGCGGCCTTCGCTCTTGGCTCGGTCTATGACGTCTACGATGGACAAACGGTTCCTCCGCAGTGTGTGCAAGCGGGCCTAATAATACGTCAGCCCTCTCGTGAACGTCAACGAGAGGGCTGTCTGCTAGCGGTTTGGGTGGTCTAGGTGGAGACCTTGTTGTTGCCGGCGGGCTTGCGAAGCCGGCTCATGGAGGAGCGGTATGCGTAGTTCTGGAACTCGCGAGAGGCGCCGCAGGTCTGGCAGACGCCGGTGCTGGTCTCCCCACAAGGGCTGGCGATGCGCCAGTGGTGCTTGCAGCCTACTTCGTCTTCTTGCTCTGTGCTGGGGGTGCTGAGCGACTCTACCATCGCATTCTACCACTACGTTTCTGCTGCCCGCTGCCCCCGCCGCCGCCTGGGGCGCCTTCGCGGGAACGCGGCTTCGCCTCGTCCACGGTTAGGGTGCGGCCGTCCAGCATCTTGCCGCTGAGTTCCTCGATCGCCTTGCGGCCCTCAGCGTTGGTTGACATCTCAACGAAGCCGAAGCCACGGGAGCGCCCGGAATAGCGGTCGGTAATCACGCTAGCTGACTCCACTGTGCCGGTCTGCTCGAAGAAGACACGGAGACCGTCGTCGGTCGTGTCGAAAGACAAGCCTCCGACATAAAGCTTCATGGACACGGGGGGCCTCCTCGTTTTGGGGCGATAGCCTTCCATTTGACAGAGGGTCTGCCTCGAACGTCGAAAGGCGAGCCGTTGGAGGCAGCGGCGGTATCCTAACTATAGCCGATTTTGATGCTTGGCGAAAGGGAGCCGTAGCCGCAGCGGGCGCTATACCACGGATCGCTCTCTGTACTCCCCGAACACGTCCCGCATGACGCTGCAGACCTCGCCCAGGGTGCAGTAGGAGTTCACCGCCTCCAGCAGGTAGGGCATCACGTTCTCTGAACCGCGACAGGCCTTCTCCAGCGCCTTGAGGCAGCGGGTCGCCTCGCGGTTGTCACGCTGGCGGCGCAGGCGCTGGAGCCGCTTCACCTGGCGCTCCTCACCCTGCGGATCCATTTGCAGGACAGGTATCTCCAGCGGCTCGTCCAGGACGTACTCGTTTACGCCCACAATGACCCGCTGCCGCAAATCAATCTCACGCTGGTATTGGAAGGAAGCCTCAGCGATCTCCTGCTGGAAAAAGCCGCTCTCGATCGCGGGGAGCACGCCGTCCAGGTCCTCGATGCGATGGAAGTAGGCGTAGGTCTCGTCCTCCGTCTCCTTGGTGAGCGCCTCAATGAAGAAGCTGCCGCCAAGAGGGTCTACGGTATTGGCGACGCCGGATTCGTGCGCGATCACCTGCTGGGTGCGCAGGGCCAGCCGCGCCGCCTTCTCGCTGGGTAGGGCGAGCGCCTCGTCCATGGCGTTGGTGTGCAGGGACTGCGTGCCTCCCAGCACTGCCGCCAGGGCTTGGATGGCGGTGCGGACCAGGTTTACCTCCGGCTGCTGGGCGGTCAGGGAGACGCCGGCGGTCTGGGTGTGGAAGCGCAGCCACCAGGAACGCGGGTTCTTGGCCCCAAAGCGCTCCCTCATCTCGTGCGCCCAGATACGGCGGGCGGCGCGGAACTTCGCCACCTCTTCAAAGAAATCGTTGTGGCAGTTGAAGAAGAAGGACAGCCGGGGCGCAAACTCGTCGATGTCCAGCCCCCGGTCCAGGCACCAGCGTACGTACTCGAACCCGTCCGACAGGGTGAAGGCCAGCTCCTGTACCGCCGTCGCGCCCGCCTCACGGATGTGGTAGCCGGAGATGCTGATCGTGTTCCACTGCGGCATCTCCCGCGTCCCGAATTCGATCGTATCCGTCACCAAGCGCATTGATGGCTCAGGCGGGAAGATGTACTCCTTCTGGGCGATGAACTCCTTGAGGATGTCGTTCTGGAGGGTGCCGGCCAGTTGGCGGCGTGGCACCCCCTGCTTCTCCGCCGCGGCGATGTACATCGCCCAGATAACGGCGGCCGGGGAGTTGATGGTCATGGAGGTGCTGATCTCTCCCAGGGGTATGCCTTCTAGCAGCGTCTCCATATCGGCCAGGGAGGAGACGCCAACGCCGCACTTTCCGTATTCCCCCTTCCCCTCCGGCGCGTCGGTGTCGTAGCCCATCAGGGTGGGCAGGTCAAAGGCGATGGAGAGGCCCGATTGCCCCTGCGCGAGCAGGTATTTGAAGCGAGTGTTCGTCTCCGCGGCGCTGCCAAAGCCAGCGAACATCCGCATCGTCCAGGGCCTGCCGCGGTAGCCTGCGGCGTGGATGCCACGCGTGAACGGGTATTCGCCCGGCAGTCCGAGATCGCGTTCGTAGTCGTACTCCGCAACGTCCGTCTGGTCGTAGACGCGGCGGATCGGTCGGCCTGAGGTGGTGACGAAGGGGCCCGGGCGTTCGGGCGGACTCCCGTCCGTCTGGGCGCTGTTCCCGGAGCGCTCGTCCTGCGCCTTCCGCTTCTGCGAAAGCGGTTTCAGCTTGTCGCGGTCATACATGGCGCAACCTACGGCAAGGATACCACAGGGTCGTACGATCGGGGCCGCGCCGCGGCGGATTCGATGCGGCTGGCCGCCGGCGATTCGCACGCCTCTTGACAGGTTGTGGTAGAATCATTCATGCGTCTTAGCAGCTTATTCGGAGTGAGAGGTATGGCCCTCGAACTGTTTGACAACTACCTGGATCTGGTGGAGGCTGCCCGCGCTCTGGGCATCCATCCTCAGAGCCTGCGACGACTCATCAAACAGAAGAAGGTACCTGCAATCCTGTTTGCCGGCAAGTACCTCATTGAGCGCGACAAGCTCGAGATGTTCAAGTCCAACTACGACCCCCGTCCGGGCCGCAAGGCGATCCGGCGCCTTCTGTAGCGTCCTTCAAGCCGGTCCTACGTCTGCGCGGGTGACACCGGCGGCGGTTCGATCTCGATGGTGGGATCGTTGATATCGCTGAACTCCATGAACAGCTCCAGGCTGATCGGCTGGCCTTCCTCATCCATGTCGGATGCCAATATCTCCAGGCGCACCGGCCAACCATCGTTGCGCTCCAACCAGACGTCCACACCGAACTCGCTGGGTAGCCCCTCTTCGCCGCTGCGTCCCAGCAGCGCCGGGAACCCGATTAGGTCCGCCTTATCCAGACGGAAGTGAATCGTCTCGATCCCGTTCACCACGTCTTCTTCCCCGGACACGGCGGCGAGTGAGGGCGCCAGATCCTCCACCAGGTCCATACAGACTGAGGCGGGGGTGAGGAGTACGTCTTCGTCAGGCGCGGGCTCTTGTTCCTGCCAGATGTCGCCAATCCGTATCCAGCTTTGGTCGCCGATAGTGCGGAGCTCCAACTCCTCGTTTTGGAAGCGGAGGAGCGCCTGACTGCTGTCCGGCGCTACGAAGGAGCCCTCCAACTGCATGTCGCTGAGCAGGCCTGTGAGGGCCTCAGCGAACTCACCCAGGGGGCTGGGGGTTGCCTCAGCCGGTTGCTGAAAGGCTTCCGATTGCAGGCTGAGCGAGATTGAGTAGCGGTAGCTGTCGATGTCTTGAATGGCGGCGCAAGACGCTTGCAGTTGGGAGCCACTGCCGCCGCACGCCAACAGGATGAGGGCCGCTATCGTAGGGACTGTTGTCCAGAAAAGGGATCGCAAAATCGTGCCGCCGTCGAAAAGCCAGTCTAGCACCGTAGATGCAGGCGGTCAAAATGTGTTACGCCTATCGCGTCCTTTCTGGGTCAGCCGGTCCGCTCGGCGCGGCGGTTCTGGATGTAGTCGATGCTCTTCCGGAACCAGCTCTCGTCGATGCGGCGGCTCGCCATAAGATAGTTGAGCATCGTCTCCAGGCCCAGGATGGAGATCAGGTTGTAGCCGTGCTTTTGGAGGCGTTCGCGGGCACCCTCCTGACGGTCCAGAAGCACCACCACGTCTTTCACCGTGAGGCTCGCCTCGCTTTTGAGGAACGCTGCCGTCTCGATGACGTTACCGCCGCTGGTGATTAGATCGTCCACCAGAAGGACGGTCTCGCCGCGCTCGTACTTCCCCTCCACGAAGGCGCGGGCGCCGTTGCGCTCCTTGGCCGGGTGGATGTAGATGAGGGGAACCTTGCTGGCCAGCGAGTGAGCCATAGCTAAATGTAGCCCCCCAAAGAGGATGCCACTTACCCGCTGGAACGGTTGCACCCGGGGATTCAGCATCCGTTGCAGCGTTTGCACGTCCTGGTGGATGACGCGTCCGGCTCTCTGCAGCGCGCGCGGGTCGCTGATGAGGAGGCGCAGATTCACGTACACCGGCGAATGCAGCGTCGTGCGGCCCACGGTGAAGTCCCCGAACTGGATTGCACCCAGGTCCCAGAGCGCCTTCGCTAGCCAGAGGTTACCGGTGTCTCGTAGTGATTGGGGCATATCTGATCGCAAACAATGGAAGAAGCCCGCCCTGCCGGGGGTAGGCCTGCTTTCGGGCGTTTGAACAGCGCGACGATAACACTCGTGGTTCGGGGTGTCAAGATAGCGATGCCAGACGCTGCCGCCTTGCCGCTCGCCAGGCTGTGGCCACTTCGCGATTGGCGGTATCCTTGGGAATACGACCCCGTAGCGCCGTCAGTAGGTTTTCCGCGGCCAGGTTTGCCATGTGCTCTCGTGTAGCCACGCTGGCGCTGGCGACGTGGGGCACGATCACCACGTTCTCAAGCGTGAGGAGCGGGTCACCCGGCTGAATAGGCTCGGGATCGGTCACATCGAGGGCGGCGCCGCTGATGTGCCCGGACTTGAGGGCTTGGTACAGCGCCGTCTGATCGACCAGAGCTCCGCGGCCGGTGTTCACAAGGACGGCCGACTCCTTCATCAGTCCTAGCTCCCTTCTGCTGATGAGGCGATGGGTTTCCGCTGTCAGCGGGGTGTGCAGCGTCACGAAGTCCGACTGCCGCAGTAGCTCCTCCAGGGGCAGGAAGGTCATCCCGTACCGGCGCTCGAGCCTGGGCTTGCGGCTGTTGCTGTGGTAGAGGATGCGCATGCCGAAGCCGCGCGCCCGTTTGGCTACCGCTGCTCCCACGCCGCCCATGCCCACGATCCCCAGCGTGGCGCCGAACACGTCCCGGCCCAGCAGGATGGACGGCCCCCACGTTCTCCAGCGGCCCGCCCGCACGTATCGGTCCGCTTCCGGGATGCGGCGGGCGGCCGCCAGCAGCAGGGCGAAGGTGAAATCAGCCACCGTCTCGCTGAGGACGCCGGGCGTGCGTGTCACCAGAACGCTGCGCTCACTCGCCGCCGGAAGGTCGATGTTGTCGAAGCCGGTGGCCATGTTGCTTATCACTATTAGGTTTGGGGCGCTGTCCAGCAGCGCCGCGTCCACGTGGTCGGTCAGCAGCGTCAGCAGCCCGTGGCAGCCGGCAGCTTGCGACTGGAACTCCTGTGGCGGCGGGGGCAACTCTTCCTCCCACACGCGCAGCTCCGTGTGTTGGGCTAGCAGATCGAGAGCGCCGCCAGGCAGGCGGCGCGTCACGAATACGGTGGGCTTGCCCAAGCCCTAGCCGGCGGCGGCCGGGCGGCGCTGGTCCGGCTCCTTACCGCTGCGGAATTGCGGCTTGTACGTCGGCTCCTGGCCGCGGACCTGGTCGTAGTGCATGCGATCGTGCCTGTAGTATGACCGCAGCCACTGCATGACAGTGAGGGTGCCGAACACTGCGCTTGTAGCCGTGCGGTCGTAGTCCTGGGGGCGCATTCGCGCCATGACGGCCAGCGTCTTCTGGCGCTGCGCGCGCATCTCCGTGATGTGCTGGCGTACAGCGTTCAGGTGGGCGCGCTCCAGCGAGATCGCCACCGGTTCTCCCTGTACGCCGTCTAGGTTGGCGCCGTCCTCCTCCAGCGCCTTCTCCACCCAGGCGCGGTAGGCGGACTCCATCTCGCACAGGTGGGACATCTGCTGCTTGGCGGTCCACTCCCCCGGCTTGAGGGGCGTGCTCGCCTCCTCATCACCGAGGCCCTCGAGGGCGGAGAGCAGCTTGCCGCGCTCCTGCGCCATCTTCTCTTTGAGCTCCTTGATCTGGGCTTCTTCAACCACGGTGGTACTCCTAGCGCGAATGATAGCCCCGGCGCTTGGTTTGTCGTTGAGCGCCTGCGGATGCTAAGATTATACTCGGATGCTATTGCAAAGTATTCCGTGTGCAAATCGCGATAATCTCAGAACCAGGAGGTCAGGTCGGATGCCCACCAAGGATCCGCAGGAACCCTTCACCCGTATCACCGTGGACGAGGGGAAGGAGTTGATGACCAGCGACAACGTCGCCGTCATCGACGTGCGAGAGCCCCACGAGTACAACGCGGGCCACGTGCCCAACGCCAAGCTGATTCCGGTGGCGAAGGTCTTCGCCCGCAAGGACGAACTACCGCGCGATAAGGACGTCATCTTCGTTTGCGGTGTCGGTCAGCGCAGCGCCCTCGCTTGCGAGATGGCGGCCGCCGCTGGCCTAACTCGTCTGTTTAACCTGGAAGGTGGCACCGAGGCCTGGGTCAAGGCCGGCAATCCGGTCGAAGAGTAGTGGCGCTACCCATAGCGCGAGCATTGACGTGACCCGGCTTCTGCTGTTCGACGTGGATAACACGCTGCTCTGGAGCGGGGGCGCGGGCGGCAAGGCGATGGGCCTCGCCTTCCGCGACCTGTTCGGCATCGAGGACGGGTTCAAGAAGGTGGAGTTCAGCGGCCGGACGGACCGCTACATCGTGTCCACAGCGCTGCGCCAGCACGGCATCGACGGCGACTTCGACGAACACCAAGGGCGCTTCCTGGAGCGTTATTACGCGCATCTGCCACAGGCGCTGCGTGAGCGCGAGGGTAAGCTCATGCCCGGCTTTCCCGCCCTGCTGGACGCCCTGACGAAACAGTCGCATGTCCGTCTGGGGCTGGCGACCGGCAACTTCAGCCATGCGGCGCAGCTTAAGCTGGCCCATTATGGCATCGACGGCTATTTCAGGGGCGGCGGCTTCGGAGAGGAGAGCGAGGATCGGGCGGTGATCGTCCGCCGGGCGATCGATCGGCTGGGCGAGGGGTTGCACTCGGCGGAGGCGGTTGTCATCGGCGATACGCCCCACGACATCTCCTCAGCGAAGGCTAACGGCGCCATCGCCGTAGGAGTGGCCACCGGCGGCCACTCCGTGGAGCAGCTCAAGGAGTCCGGGGCTGATTTCGTGTTCCAGGACTTGTCGGACTGGCGTTCGGCTGTCGCTACGCTGACCGGCGAGGCCTGATCTCCTCGACGTAGAACCGCTCGATGGCAGCGTGCACCTCCGGGATGGAGGACGTGCCGTTCTCCAGCAGGCGCGCGAGGAACGCTTCCCGTTTGTCGATCTCGCTCATCAACGTCTCGGCCGGGATGCCACACCAGTCGGCCAGCGCCTGCCGGTCCTCCGCCGACTCCAGGATGGCGAAGCTGTCCGCGTCCGCGTCCCAGCGGACGATGCTGCGGTAAGCAAGATCGCCATCGCCGTCCGGCCGCAGGAGCGCCACTTCGCTCACTCGGCGGCGGGCGGAGTCCACTTCGCCCGAGGTGTGGCTCAGGTGCAGCGGCACGATGAACGTCAGCTTCGCGATCTGCTCCGGCGGCACGCCGATTTCGTCCCGCAAGATCGTCAGCACCTCGTCCACGGTGTTGGCGTGCACCGTCGTCGCCAGGGAGTAGCCTTCCGCCATCAGCTCGAATGTGCGACGGGCGTACCCATCCCAGGTGTACACCGGTATATGGTCGCTCATCTCGTTCACCAATATGTACGTAGGGTATGCTTCCGTCCGTGGTGGCAGTTCGAACGTCTCCCCCATACCGCGGGTGAAGTAGGCCACGGTCTCCGGCGGCGTGAGTGAGAGAAGTGCGGTCAGCGTCGCGGTCTTTCCGGCTGAGGGCGGGTCGGCGGCAACGATGAGGGAAGCGCCTCTCTCCATCGCCAGCCAGAACATCGCTGCCAGACGGGGTGGCATGTTCCCCGCCTGCAGTATCTCCACCAGGGACATCGGCACCGGCGGCTGCCAGTGCCAGCCCCACCAGCTTACCGGCTGATTAGCGGCCCGCATGACGTTAACGATGATATCGCATCGGCGGGTAGCCTGACACATGCTACAATGACCGCCGTGTCTGGGACGATGCTGGCCGCCTTCAGCGGCGGCAAAGAGGAGATCGAGGTGAAGGAGGTGCCGGTGCCCTCGCCCGGCGCGGGCGAGGTGCTCCTGCGGGTGCGCGCTTGTGGCATCTGTGGTTCTGATCTCCACTTCTATCGCGGTGAGCTTCCCGCCTTGCCGACGATCTCGCCGGGGCACGAGTTCGCCGGCGAGGTGACCGAGGTTGGCGAGGGCGTGCAGGGTTTCGCCTCCGGCCAGCGGGTTCTGGTGGAACCGATACGCACCTGCCGTCGGTGCTCATATTGTCGCACGGGGAGCTACCATCTCTGCCCCAAACGGGTGCTGCTGGGCACCTTCGCCCCCGGCGGCCTTGCCGAGTACGTAACCGTCCCCGACTACACGCTGTATCCCTTGCCTGATGCGCTGGACTACGAGCTGGCGGCGCTGGTGGAGCCGCTGGCGGTCGCCGTGCATGGTCTGCACCTCGTAGACCTCTCCTTTGGCGAGCGAGTGGTCATCCTGGGCAGTGGTAGCATCGGCGTCATGGTGGCGCTGGTCGCCCGCGCCCTGGGCGCCGCCGGAGTCATCGTTACCTATCGGTACGAGCACCAGGCCAAGGCCGCGCTGGCCGCCGGCGCTACGCGGGCCGTTCAGGCGGAGGAGGCGGCGGGCCTCGCCAAAGAGAGGCCGGACGTGGTGGTGGAGACGGTCGGCGGTCATGCCGACACGCTCAACCAGGCGATAGGGCTGGTGCGGCCCGGCGGACGCGTCTCCGTACTGGGTCTGTTCACCGGCTCAGTGCAGGTGAACGCTCTCACCCTGATGCTGAACGAGGTACGGGCAACGGGCGGTATCACCTACTGTCGCCGCGGACGCCACTCCGACTTCGATGTTGCGCTGAGGATGATCGAGGCGGACCCGGAGCGGGCGCGTGGAATTATCAGCCATCGCTTCCCCTTAGGCGAGGTGGACGAGGCGTTTCGCACTGCCGCCGACAAGTCCACGGCCTCCCTCAAGGTGCAGGTTCATCCTTAGCTCCGCCTCACAGCTCTAACCGGCGAACCAAGAAGTCGGCAAACCGTAGGACCGTGGGCTGTCGGGAGCCCGATGCTATCTTCGGCGGATCAGCATCACCCCGTCTCGGACGGTCAGGATAACCTGGGTCACCCGCTGGTCCTGGCGCACGTGCTCGTTGAATGCCGCGATCGCCCGGCTGCTATCGTCTTTGGGGTTCAGGACGCGGCCGCTCCACAGGACGTTGTCCACCGCTATCAGACCGTTGGGCGCTAGCAGCGACAACGCCGCCTCATAGTATGCGATGTAGGTTTCCTTATCGGCGTCAATGAACACGAGGTCAAACGGTCCTACCAGCGTCTTCAGCGTCTCTAGCGCCGGCCCCTCCCGCAGCTCGATCTTTCTCCCGTGGGGGCTCCGCTGGAAAAAGCTCCGCGCGATGGAGATCGCCTTTGGATTGATTTCGCAGGTTATCAGCTTCCCGTCCTCCGGCAGGGCCGACGCCATCATCAGGGCGCTGAAGCCGGTGAACGTCCCGATTTCCAGGATCCGGTGCGCCCCGAGCGATGCCGCCAGCACGTGGAGAAGCGTACCCTCAAGCGGGCCGGACAGCATCTGCGCCCGTTCTCCTGTCTTCTCCCTAGTTACCGTCACCAGCTCTTCTAGTAGCGTCGGCAGCGGCGTAGAATGCGCCGCCGCGTAGTTATCGATCTCCTCCGGTACGAGTGTCAGCACATCGTTCCTCCTGAGTTACTGAGCGGTTAAAGAAGAGCGTCAGTTCATGACGCCCAGCGCCCGCCAGCGGCGCGCTCGCGCCGCGTCCACCTTCGGTGTCATCACGCGGATGGCGTCGGACAGCGTCTCCATCTCCATCTCCAGCCGTCGGCGCACTGAGAGCTCCTCAAGCAGACGCTGCTTGGTCCAGGGGCCCACCGCCATGCGTGAGGCCACGAAATCGGCCAATTGGCCGGGCGGCCCGGGCATATCGATATGGCGCGTCCACTGGTTGGAGACCGCCAGGTAGAGACGGTGGTACTCGGCGAACAGGGCGGTAACGGTGTCCGCAACGTCCATCACCACCTGCCCCTCTCCGTCGATGGATTGCAGCGGCTCCACTTCACCCACCAGATAGGGTGTCTCGCTCACCTGGCGCGACAGGCGAAAGCGTTGTTCGCCGAGGCATATCAGGTTCATGCGGCCGGCGTCCAGGTGCTGCACTCGGACGATGCGCGCGGTCGTGCCTATCTCGAACGGTTCGGCGGCATCACCCACTTCGCTGCCGGAGCGGATGAGCAGCACTCCGAACGGGGAGTTGGTCTCAAGGCACAGGTTGACCATCTTCTTGTAGCGCTCCTCGAAGATGTGAAGGGGTAAAGCGGCGCCGGGGAAAAGGACGGAGTTTAGCGGAAAGAGCGGCAGCTCCATGGCGACGCCTAACCGGAGGGCTTCAGTTCGCCCAGGACCCAGCGCGCCCTCTTCTCGTCTGGGGCGAGCACGTACACTTCGATGCTGCTGGGGAGGGTCGGCGCCACGCCCAAAGGCGTCAGGGGGTCCAGGCTCTTGATGTAGGGCTTGATGCCTTCCTGTTCCAGGGCGTCCTTCCAGACGTTGGCCTCGAACTCATCGTGGGCCACGGCGATCTTGACCAGGCGATCCGACTTGTTGGCGACCATAATAGAAACGGGGCGTGAAGCTAGTTTAGCATAGGATAAAGGGGTTGCTAACCGCTAACGGCGGCGGCCTCCACGGCCGCCGAGGCCTGACCGTCCTCGAACAGGGCGGTCACCGCGCCACCATCGTAGTAGAGGGGGACGTAGAGCATGCGAGGCTGCCCGCTCTCCGTAATGTGAGCGCGGATCGTTAGCTCCCCGCTGATGCCCTTCAGCGTAACCTCATCCCCTTCGGCGATGCCCAGCTCCTTGGCGTCGGCGGGGTGTATCTCTACGAACTCCTCACGGTGCAGCTTGTCAGCCTCCGGAGAGTGGAGGGCCGCGCCTTCGTAGCTGGTGTACAGGCTGCGGCCGGTGGTCAGCGTGAAGCCGTCGTCAGCCGGTGCTGCGATGGTGGCTACCGATTGGATTTCCGCCTTGTTCGGGCCCAGACCGTTGAGCGGCTGCTGGGCGCCGGACTCGATCTCGCGGTAGGTGGCCTGGCTGTACAGCGGCACAAGCTGGGCTATCTCATCCATGATCTCGGATGGGCTTTCGTAGTTGAGGCGGAGCTCGCCGATCTTGAGGCGCTGGGCCAGGCGCGTACCCAGCTCGCCCAGGATGCGCCAGGCAGGCTGAGCCTCTCCCTGGGGTGGCGTGGCCGCGTGCATGCGCAGCACGCGGCGGTCGGCGCTGGTGATCGTGCCCTCCTTGCCGAAGGCGCCTACGTCCGGCAGGACGACGTGCGCCGCCTGCGCCGTGTCCGTGGGGAGGCTGTCTATGACGGCGAGGAACTCCAGGCCGGCGAGCTTTTCGCTTATTCTGGGCTTCGCCGGGGCGAAGAACAGCGGGTTATCGTTCAGTATCAGCAGCGCCTTCAGCTTGTCGTCGGAGAGCATCTGCTCGAAGGTGAGGCCGGAGGCGGTGGGCAGGGGCGCGCCCCAGGCTTGCTCCAGGGTCTTGCGGGCGGAATCATCGCCTGTTAGGTGGTATCCGGGCAGGTACTCGGCGGTAGCGCCGACGTCACGCATCCCCCAGACGTTCGCCTCCTGGGGCAGCACGAACAGCGATCCCGCTGCCTCCTTGCCCAGAGCGGCCACGGCCAGGTTCGCGGCGGCGGCGGTTGTCGCCCCGGCCTCCTGGGCGCCCAGGTGCGGCAGCGCTTGTACGACAGATAGTGGCCTCGACCCCGACGAGTCGGGGTCCCTGGCGGCGGTCAGCAGCTCAACGGCCGCCGGAAGCGCCTGCGCGACCTGGGGCGAGAGCGGGCGCGGTTCGGCCTTCCCCCCGACGGCGTCGGCGAGGGCAGCGACGACGGCCGCCTCCTCACCCGGCCGCGGCTGCAGCCACACGTCCGCGAAGTCGCACATCTCGCCCCTGCGGGCGCTCACCACGATCAGGCGGGCGCCGTTGTTCACCACGGCATCCTTGCAGCGCAGACAGGCGACGTTGTGGCTGGACTCCAGGTCGTCCGCGATGACGAGTAGAGTCTTCGAGCGCGCAAGCTGGGTCATGTCCGCGGGCAGCACCTCGCTGCCGAAGGCCGCTCGCAGGGAGGAGGCGGCGGCGCGGGCGACGGCGCCGGCGGTGGAGTCGATGTTATTCGTGCCGACGACAGCGCGGGCGATCTTCTGTAGCAGGTAGTTCTCCTCGTTCGTGGCCAGCGGCGAGCCCAGGAAGCCGATCGCCTCTGGGCCGTACCTCTCGCGGATCTCCGTCAGCCGGGCGGCGGTGAACTCCAGCGCGTCGTCCCAGGTGGCTTCCTCCTGGCCGCCGTTGCGGCGGATGAGCGGCTGCGATAGCCGTTGCTTCGGCTTGACGGCGTCGTAGTGGAAGCGGCCGCGCACGCAGATCTGCTTGTCGCTCACGGGGTTGGCGGCGGTGTCCGGCCTGACGATGACGCCTCGGCCTTTGCGCGTGCCCAGGTTGATGCTGCAGCCGACGCTGCAGGATGTGCAGGTGGTGGGGGCCCAACGCTCCGTCTCGGTGGCGGACCACTTGTTGGGGTGCTCCATTAGCGTGGCGGTGGGGCAGACGTCGATGCAGCTGCCGCAGAAGTCGCAGTTGGAGTCGTGCACGGGGCCGCCGGCGCCGAACTCGATGCGAGTGGAGAAGCCGCGGCCGGCGAGGGTGATGGCGCCGGTGTGGCGGAGCTGGTCGCAGGCGCGGACGCAGCGGGTGCAGATGATGCACATCTGGGGGTCGAACTCCAGGAACGGGTTGGCGCGGTCGGATTCCGGCTGCTGTAGCTCGTAGTAGGTGCGATCCTCGCCCTCCCAGGGCTCGAAGCCGGCCATCTCCACCATTTCGCAGGTCGTCTGAAGCTCGCAGCGGTAGTTCTTGGAGCAGGTGATGCAGCGATGCGTGACTACGTCATCGCGGAGGCAGGTGTCGCCGGGCTTGCACTTGACGACGCGGTGGCAGGTGAGGCAGCGATCGGCGTGGTAGGAGAGGATGAGGGAGAGGACGGCCTTGCGCGCGTCTTTCGCGGGTCTGGTATCGGTGCGAACGACCATGCCGTCGGCGATCTGGGTAGTGCAGGAGAGTTGGAGGGTGGGCGCGCCCTCGATCTCGACGAGGCAGGTGCGGCAGCCGGCGTAGGGCGGCAGGTCGTCTATGTAGCAGAGGTTGGAGATGAAGACACCGGCGTCCTTGATGACCTGCACCAGGGGTGCGCCCTCCGGCGCCTCGATCTCGCGGCCGTCCAGGGTGAGCTTGGCCACGGCGCTACCTGGTGCGGTCGCGTTCCACCG
This sequence comes from Chloroflexota bacterium, assembly GCA_022564695.1. Taxonomy (GTDB): domain Bacteria; phylum Chloroflexota; class Dehalococcoidia; order SM23-28-2; family RBG-16-64-32; genus JADFNQ01. The sequence continues at coordinate 15,627 of JADFKX010000025.1, forward strand.
GCAGGCCGATGTGCAGCGGCTTCTCGTCCGGCTGCGGCGCCTTCTTACCGTTGGGGTAGGTGAAGTCGTGGCTGTGCAGGTGTTCCTGCGCCATCTCGGTCAGCTTGTGCTTATCGCGGTAGAGGCTTTCGAAGTCGTAGGTGGCGTCGTCGAGGGGGCCGCCGGCCTGGATCGCCTCGTAGGGGCAGGCCTCGACGCAGAGGCCGCAGTACATGCAGAGGCGGAAGTCGATCTCGTAGCGCTCAATGTTGAGGCTGCCGTCTTCACGGGGCGAGGTGTGGACGAGGATGCAGCCGTCGGGGCAGGCCTGGGCGCAGGTGGAGCAGCCGGTGCAGCGCTCCTCGAACCAGAGGAGGTTGGTGCGGGCGTTGACGGGGATCGGCCGGATCTCTTCCGGGTACTCGATCGTGAACGGCTTGCGGAAGAGCGTCCGCATGGTCAGCATCATCCCTTTGGCGATTCCGATTCCGAACAAGCGTAACCCCTTTACCGTAGAGCAGTGGCTTCATAAGCCATGTGCCGCCTGCAGAGCGATTTTACACTCATTGCTTACTTTATCACAAGTGGTTGTGAAGGGAATCACGGAATGACCTCAAAGAAGATCATCCCTCATTGGGCGGCCCCCGGTGGCTCGCCCTCACCCCCGAGCCCCTCCCCAGCATGCGGGAGAGGGAGCGAAAAGGGCCGCCCCATGGGGGGCGGACCCTGCTATTCGGTTCGCGATGCGTTTGCTACGCCGCCGGGACGACGTACTCGCCACCGGCGGCCTGGTTGGACGAGACTTTCCTTGTCTCGACGCCTTTAGCCTTCCAGAACGCCTCCGCGAACTGGTTGACCAGGTCCAGCAGCTTCTCCGCCGCTGCCTTGTCCACGTTCTGGCGGGCAGCGGAGGCGGTCTTCATGATGCCGTCCACTAGCTCGCCGATGTTGGCCGGGCTGTTGTCCGGCTTGAAGAAGTCGCCTCGGATGATACGCACCTCGTGCTTGACGAGCTCGGCGTGCACGTCCTTCGTGGCGATGTAGCGGGAGAGCGAGTTTACGTACTTGTCGCGGTCCTGCTTGGACGGCGGGCCGCCGCCCCCGCCGGGTGCTTCCAGCGCCTCGATGAGCTGGTTCATGCGGACGACGGTGAGGGCCGCTACCTGGGCGAGATGGGGGTCGTAGATCCCGCAGGGGATGTCGCAGTGGGCGGACGCCTCCTCGGCGGGCAGGATGCGATTGAGGATCGCGAACGCGTGACGTATGAGCATGGGTGGCCTCCTTCTATGGAATGTTTACGCTGTACAATTTACTACAAAGCGTTCGCCGTTAGCCACTCCAAGGAGGGTCCCCTGTCCACGATCTTGACTGCGCCGCTGCGAACCCTCCTGCGCCTGCCGGGCGTGTACTCCCTCCTCGCCTTTCTTCTTGGAAGGCGAGTCGTGATCCGCGGCTGGAGTATGCACCCCACGCTCTCCCCAGAGGAGCGTGTCCTGTTCGACCGGCTGGCTTATCGTCAGGGGGAACCTGGCCGAGGCGACGTGGTGCTCGCCTCGCACCCCAAGAGGCCGCGCCTGCGCATCGTCAAACGGGTCGTCGGGTTGCCCGGCGACAGGGT
>JADFKX010000026.1 GCA_022564695.1 Chloroflexota bacterium
TCCTGTTCGACCGGCTGGCTTATCGTCAGGGGGAACCTAGCCGAGGCGACGTGGTGCTCGCTTCGCACCCCAAGAGGCCGCGCCTGCGCATCGTCAAACGGGTCGTCGGGTTGCCCGGCGACAGGGTTGCCGTCGAGGGCGACCGCTGCTGGGTCAACGGGATGCCCTACGGCGAGGCGGACGATGACGGCCCGACGCGGCATCCGGCTTCGGCGCGGACGTGGACGCTGGGTGACGACGAGTGGCTGCTGCTGGGCGACGCGCCCTACGCGAGCACGGACAGCCGCGACTTCGGCCCCGTGAGCCGCGACCTCATCCACGCCAGGGCCTGGCTCGTCTACTGGCCTGTCAGCCGGATGCGGCTGATCCAGGGGCAGGAAACGGCTGGTTCTTCGGACGACTGAGGGTAGGCCGTCGTCCTGCCCTCCCCCCAGTAGCTCCTCCACCCGCTGCGGGAACACCGCTGCGACTAGACGGGAGTTACTGGGGGACCGTTAGGGCTGGCTGGTGGTTTCAGCATCGCCTCCTATGCGGTGCGGAATACTTAAGCGGCATAGGTAAATCGAAGATTATCCACTTGAATGTTTCGATGCCCAGTCGCAGCATGAGCAGTATGATAGGATTGACATGAGATTGTTCTTCTGGACAGAGGGCAGAAACCGATGACAGAGCGATCGGAAATTGGACACGACCAAGAACCGCTCCCTACCTTCACTGAGTCCGCCAAACAGAGGATCATTTCGCTGATGGAGAAGGAAGGCCGGCAGGGTCAAGGCGTGCGTGTGTTCATGCACGGCCACGGGCCCGCCGGTCGACAGTATGGAATAACGTTCGTGGAGCAGGGGGAGGAAGACCCCGACGACGACACCGAGTTTGACCTGGGTGCCTTCAAGGTCTTCATCGACTCCGAGAGTGCGCCCAAGCTGAAGGGCGCGACCATCGACTACGTCGACGATCCCTTCGGCGGCAGCAGCGGCTTTCAGATCGATAACCCGAGCAGCACCTGGACAGATCCCAAGGCACAGGCCATTCAAGAGCTGATCGAGACCCGGGTCAATCCGGCTGTGGCTGGCCACGGCGGTCACGTAGAACTCATCGACGTCAAGGACAACGTGGTGTACATCCTCCTCGGCGGCGGCTGTCAGGGATGCGGCATGGTGGACGTTACGCTGAAGCAGGGGATCGAGGTGATGATCAAGGAAGCGGTCCCCGAGATCCACGAGGTCATCGACACCACCGACCATGCCGGCGGCACCAACCCCTACTACCAGCCGGCCAAGGGCGGCGAAAGCCCTCTGGCCCCATAGGAGTCAGCGTTCATATAGGCGGTGCTCTAGGCACCTGTGCATTGAGGGTCTTCTAAGGCGGGCTAACCGAAAGGGAATCGAGTCAGAATGGACGTCCAGGAGTTGATTACTAGGTTTCCCGAAATCCCAGAGGTCCTGCACGAGAAGCCTGTCTTGAAGCGGTACGCCGAGGTGTTGGGCGATCTCTTGCGTACCGCCTGGAAGCCATCTGCCTGCTCTGCAGACCAACAAACGGCCGAAAACGTGGTTTACATGAAGCTCATTGCGCCAATGGGAATCCTGGCTTACGGGCTCTCCACTACCGAGAAGACCGTGAACCAGCTCGAGGCTTTGCTGGAAGCGTACCGGCCGGATCCGGAAAAGTTCCTGGCAGAGCTGATCCCTCCGGACGTGGCCCAGGCGCCGGGAGGATGTCAGGGGGAAGAGGGCCGAGGTACCGGGGTGGCAACGTCGTCGGACTCCGGGCCGCCAAGAAGAAACTGATGCTGAGCCGTTCCGTGGCGGCCATCGAGGAGTTGCCTAAGCCCGACTGCCTGGGGTCCCGGTCGTCTGCTACCTCGGCTCGATGATAAACTCCAGCCGGCGGTGAGCCTCGCGCAGCGCCCCCTCGACCCGCTCCGGGGTCTCGTCGCGGGCGAAGATGAATCCCAGGTACCTCGTCCCCTCCGGTAGTGGCACTACCGCCTGGCCCAGCGGGATGCTGATGACGACCTGCTCGATCCCCGGCACCCTCTCGGCCTCCTTCTGGCCCCGGACTTGATGCAGTATCCCGGCCTGAGGGGTCGGGATCATCATCACACCGGCGGGCCGCCGCTCGCGCGCGAACGTCTCGATCTCCATCCCCAGAGCGTGTCGCAAGATCAGCTCCTCCAGCGAGATGCCGGTGCCGAAACGGAGCGTCCGCGAGCAGAGGCCGCCGATCGACCGCGGGGCGATCTCGATGATCCAGGGCCCCTCGTCGTTGACCCGCAGCTCAGCGTGCACCGGCCCCGCGCGGAGGCCCAGCGCCCTCGCCGTCTGGCTGGCACAGGCCGCGATCTCCTCCTGGACGACAACTGGCAATCGCGACGGTGTGACGTAGATGGTCTCCTCGAAGTAGGGGCCATCGAGGGGATCGGGCTTGTCGAAGATCGCCAGCACTCTGAGCTCGCCGTTGGTGAGGAGCCCCTCTAGGGCTACCTCCTGCCCCGGAATGAACATCTCGACAAGGATCTGGCGCGCCGCCTCGCCGCCGGCGGCGGCCACCTCCGGCTGGCGCAGGATGGCGACGAGCCGCTGGAACGCCGCCACGAACTGTTTCACATCGTCGGCGCGGATGACACCGCGGCTGGCCGACAGGAATAGCGGCTTGACCACGCAGGGGAAGCTCACCCCACGGGCAGATTCCATGGGGTAATCGTCAATGGATAGGAGCTGGAAGCGCGGCGACGGAACGCCAGCCTTGGCCAGGATCTGCCGCAGGCGGTGCTTGTTTCGCGCCGCCTGGACCGACTCCACCGAATTGTGGGGCAGCGACAGCGCCGCCGCCGCCATCGCCGCCAGGACCGTGGTGTCATCGTCGACCCCGACGACGGCGGTGAGCGGGTATCGCTTCGCTAATTCGACGATCGTACCCGTCGCCTCCTCCAGGTCGAGGAAATTAAGGGTCAGCGTGCTCCCAGGCATAAACTCCGACAGCACCTGCGGCTGGTCGGATCCGACCACCACTTCCACCCCTAGCCGCCGCGCTGCCTCCAGGAAGGCGCTTGCCCGGTACGTCCTGGTAGCCATAAGAAACAGAACGCGCATAACTTTCCGCAACCTCGAAGGCCTGGGGGGCCCTGTCTTTTGATAAGGGGCTAGTTTCCTGACGTCACTTCTGATGCCAGCCTACTCTCTGGAACGCAGTCAAACGCTGACTCCAGATCGTCCAGGCAGCGGTCGGTGGTGTCCAGGGGTCGGACGTTTCGCATCGAGGCTGGCCTGATGGAGCGACGGGCCGTATCTGGCTGCTACACCTTGGCGTAGGGCGGGAACAGCGACTCCAGCTCGCGCCGGACCGGGTCGCCGTCCGGGAGGTATTTGGAGAAGTCGCCGCTGGGCAGCTTGGCCTCGCGCTTGCCGATTGTGCCCACCTTCTTGATCTTCTCCTGGAGCAGGATCAACCCCTGAAGGAGCGACTCCGGCCGCGGCGGGCAGCCGGGGACGTATACGTCCACGGGGATGATGAGGTTGACGCCGGGGAGGGTGCTGTACCCGTAGGCGAACGGCCCGCCGATGGTGGCGCAGCTTCCCATGGAGATAACCCAGCGTGGCTCCGCCATCTGAAGGTATATCCGCCGCACCGGCGACGCCATCTTCCAGGTGACCGTGCCGGCGACGATCATCAGGTCCGCCTGACGGGGGGAGGCGCGCATCACCTCGGCGCCGAAGCGGGCGAGGTCGTAGCGCGGGGTGGCCGTGGCTATCATCTCGATGGCGCAGCAGGCGAGCCCGAACATCACCGGCCACAGCGATGAGCGCCGCGCCCAGCTGACAACCCCATCCACTGAGGCGAGCAGGATGTTCTTGCTTATCGCCTCGTCGATGGCACTGTCATCGTGGACCTTGATCAGCGGCTCGTCCATGTCAGGTTCCGTTCGAGAATTGTATCACAAAGGCTTCTCACCCGCTGCGCTCGCCTCCGTCACCTGCCGCTCCGGCCAGGTCGGCGACAGCGCCCGCAAACGCGACACGATGGCCGGCAGTATCTCCAGCAGGTGGTCGATCTCCTCCATCGTGTTCTCTTTTCCTACGGTCAGGCGCAGGCTGCCCCGCGCCAGCTCCAGCGATAGACCCATCGCCGTGAGCACGTGCGAAGGCTCCAGCGAGCCGGAGGTGCAGGCCGAGCCGCTGGATGCCGCCACACCCTGGAGGTCCAGCGCCATCAGGATCGCCTCCCCCTCTATGTACTCGAAGCAGAAGGAGGCGCTGTTGCAGAGGCGGAGGGCGCGGTCCGTGGGCCCCGTGATGTGAGTATGGGGGACGCGGGCCGGCAGTTCGTCCAGCAGCCGGTCACGCAGGGCGCAGCAGTGGGCGTTGCGGGCTTCGAACTCAGCGTACGCCAGGGCCATCGCCTTCGCCATGCCTACGATGTAGGCGACGTTCTCCGTGCCGGCGCGGCGGTTCTTCTCCTGCGCTCCGCCCAACATCTGCGGCAGAAGCGGGGTGCGGTTGCGCACGTACAGCGCGCCGACCCCTTTGGGCCCGTAGAACTTGTGCGCTCCGATCGATAGCAGGTCCACCCCCAGGCCGTCGACGCCAACGTTCAGGGCGCCCATCGCCTGCACGGCGTCCGTATGGAAGGCCGTGTGCCGGTTCTTTGCCTTGACTAGGCGCACCGCCTCCGCTATCGGCTCAATGGCGCCCACCTCGTTGTTGGCCAGCATGATGCTCACCAGGGTGGTCTCCTCGCCCACAGCCTTCTCCAGCTCGGCCGGATCGATGAACCCCTCGCTATCCACGGGTAGGTAAGTCAGTCGGAACCCCTCCTGCTCCAGCCGCTCCGCGGTGTGGAGCACGGCGTGGTGCTCGATGGCGGAGGTGACGATGTGGTTGCCCCGTCGGCGGCTGGCGTAAGCGACGCCACGCAGCGCCAGGGCAGCGCTCTCGGAGCCGCAGGAGGTGAATACGATCTCCTGGGGCTTGCAACCCAGGAGATCGGCGATGCCGCGGCGGGCGCCGTCCAGTCCCATGCGGGCCTCCTGGGCCTCAGCGTAGAGGCTGGAGGGGTTGGCCCAGAAGTCCGACAGGTAGGGGAGCATCGCCTCCAGGACGCGGGGGTCAAGGGGCGTTGTGGCCGCGTGGTCTAGATATATGCGCTTTCTCATAGCTCGGCGTCAGTCGCGGGGTTCTCTTGCCAACCTAGCACCGCCCGATTGAGGCGGTCAAGGCGAATCATCTGTCGTGGGCGTTCCTGAGAGCGACCTGTGATCGTTGCCTGTGGTGCTGCCGCATGATATTATACAGCCGAAGTGAAGATTATTACAGTCAAATGTTTCCAAACACCTTGCACGCACTCAGCGCCCGATGCAAGTTATCCTGAATATCGGCTGGAAAAGAGATTCCTTGAAGTGGTGAGGAGGATGTTGTCTTGACCACCCCTGTAAAGCAGAAGGTCATATCGCGGAAGACGACTGACCTCGATACGGACTACAAGTGGGGCTTCGTCACCGATATCAAGTCGGACCTTGCCCCGAAGGGTCTGAACGAGGATATCATTCGCCTGATCGTCGACAAGAAGAACGAGCCTGAGTGGATGCTGGAGTGGCGGCTCAGGGCCTATCGACACTGGATGAAGCTTAATTACGAGGAGCCCAAGTGGGCCAAGATCCACCATCCGCCAATCGACTTCCAGGATATCTACTACTACGCCTCCCCCGTCAAGGAGAAGCGCCCCGGCAGCCTGGACGAGGTGGACCCGGAGCTGGTGGAGGCGTTCAACAAACTGGGCATCCCCATTGAGGAGCAGAAGAAGCTCTCGGGCGTGGCCGTGGATGCCATCTTCGACAGCGTGTCCATCGCCACCACCTATAAGAAGACGCTGGAGGAGCTGGGGATCATCTTCTGCTCCGTCAGCGAGGCGGTGCAGAAGCACCCGGAGCTGATCAAGAAGTACCTCGGCTCCGTGGTGCCGTACACAGATAACTTCTACGCCAGCCTCAACGCGGCCGTCTTCAGCGATGGCACCTTCGCCTACATACCGCCGGGGGTGCGCTGCCCGCTGGAGCTGATGACCTACTTCCGCATGAACACGGAAGGCACCGGTCAGTTTGAGCGGACGCTCATAATCGCCGATGAGGGCAGCTACGTCAGCTACCTGGAGGGGTGCACCGCACCGATGAGGAAGTCCAACCAACTGCACGCCGCGGTTGTGGAGCTTATCGCTCTGGACAACGCTGAGATCAAGTACTCGACGCTCCAGAACTGGTACCCGGGCGATAAAGAGGGCAAAGGCGGCGTGTTTAACTTTGTCACTAAGCGGGGGAAGGCCGCCGGCGTGAACTCTAAGATCTCCTGGACGCAGGTGGAAACCGGCTCCGCTATCACCTGGAAGTACCCCAGCGTGATCCTTCAGGGCGACAACTCCGTTGGCGAGTTCTACTCCGTGGCGCTGGTGAACAACTATCAGCAAGCGGATACCGGCACCAAGATGATTCACATCGGTAAGAATACTAAGAGCACCATCGTCGCAAAGGGTATATCCGCCGGGCACGGCCAGAACACCTATCGCGGATTAGTCAAGATCATGCCTTCCGCCACTAACGCCAGGAACTTTACGCGCTGCGACTCTCTGCTCATAGGCGACAAGTGCGGCGCCCATACCGTGCCGTACATTGAGGTACGAAACCCAACCGCGCAGATGGAGCACGAGGCGACTACCTCCAAGGTCAGCGATGACCAGCTCTTCTACTGCATGCAGCGCGGCATCTCCGAAGAGGACGCCCAGCACATGATTATCAACGGCTTTTGCAGAGGCATCTTCAAGGAGCTGCCGTTCGAGTTCGCCATGGAGGCGTCGCAGCTGCTGAAGGTCAGTCTGGAAGGAGCCGTGGGTTAGATGAGCGCCCGCGCGGGTAACCACAAGGGGCCACTCCTTGAAGTGCGCGACCTGCACGCAGGTGTGGGAGAGGTAGAGATACTCAAAGGGCTGAACCTCACTGTCAACCTGGGTGAGGTGCACGCCGTCATGGGCCCCAACGGCAGCGGTAAGAGCACACTGGCCAACGTCTTGGCGGGCAAGCCCGAATACAAAGTCACCGCGGGAGAGGTCATCTACGAGGGCAGTAACCTGCTGAAGTTGACGCCAGACAAGCGCGCCCTGAATGGGATCTTCCTCGCTTTTCAGTACCCCGTCGAGCTGCCGGGCGTCCGCGAGCGTGAGTTCATGAAGACAGCGCTGGACGCTATACGGGAGCATCGGGGGTTGGAGAAGCTAAGCGTCAGGGAGTTCAACAAGCTGTTTCAGGAGAAGATCGCCCAGATGGAGATGTCCCCCGACCTGGTGAAACGGTCGGTCAACGAAGGGTTCTCCGGCGGCGAGAAGAAGCGCAACGAGATACTTCAGATGGTCGTGCTGGAGCCGAAGCTGGCGTTGCTGGATGAGACGGACTCGGGTCTGGATATCGATGCCCTTAAGGTCGTCGCCAACGGAGTCAACAAGTTCCGGGGGCCCTCGAGAGCGATAGTGATCGTGACCCACTACCAGCGCATCCTGGACTACATAACGCCTGACTTCGTCCACGTGCTCATAGACGGGCGTATAGTGAGGTCCGGCGGCCACGAGCTGGCCCTAGAGCTTGAAGCGAAGGGCTACGAATGGATTAAAGAGGCCATCGAAAGCGGCGAACAGGTGAGCGTCTAAGGACGGTGCCAGCGGAGAATGCCCCACGCCCTTGCCACACCTGACAGCTACCTGACCGACTTCCGTACGTTTGAGACGAGCCTTCCAGACGAAGGGCCGGACTGGATTCGAGAAGTTCGACAGCAGGCGTTGGCCCGGTTCAGAGAGTTGGGTTTCCCTACCGCCCGCCGCGGCAACGAGAAGTGGAAGTACACAAACGTCCGCCCCATCGCTGATGCGACGTTTAGCTATCCGTTTGACGCCGGCGCGGAGGTGAACCTCGCTGACATACGGAGTGTCGCTCCCTGGGACGATGGTTGGGCTACCGTCGTTTTCGTCAACGGCCGCTACTCCCCTGCGCTCTCGACGGTCGTCGCGCTCGACGGTGTACGGGTGACCAACCTGGAGGAGGCCGTCCGCGCCGACGGCGACGTAATCGAAAGACACCTTGCCCGCCACGCTACCTTCGAGGACGACGGATTTACCGCCCTGAACACCGCTTTCCTCCGTGATGGCGCCTTCGTCCACGTCTCGGAGGGCGAATCGCTTCAGTCGCCGCTGCACCTGATCTTCGTCACGGCGGAGGGCGCTGAGCCCGGCGTGTCCTACCCAAGGACCCTCATCGTGGCTGGCGCTCGAAGCGAGCTAACCGTAATCGAAAGTTACGTGAGCCTCTCCTCCTCACGCTACCTCACGGACGCCGTGACGGAGATCGTCATCGGTGACGGGGCCCAGGTCGACCACTACAAGCTTCTGTTGGAGAGTGAGGGGGCGTTTCACGTGGCAACCAGCCGCGTTTACCAGAGTGAGGACAGCGTTTTCACCTCCACCTCATACGCCAGGGGCGCAGCCATCGCCAGGAACGACATCCGGGTGCTGTTGGACGCGCCCGGCAGCTCCTGCACCCTGAACGGCCTCTACCTGACTTCGGGTAGCCAGCATATCGACAACTACATCAACATCGAGCATGCGAAGCCCCATGGGACGAGCCGCCTGTTTTACAAGGGCATCCTGGATGGGGAGTCGAAAGCCGTCTTTGGCGGCACTGTGCTGGTTCAGCCCGGCGCCGACAAGACCGACGCTTACCAGGAAGACAAGAACCTTCTCCTTTCGGAGAAGGCGGAGGTGGCCAGCAAGCCCAGCCTGGAGATCTACGCCGACGACGTCAAGTGCGGTCACGGGGCGACGGCGGGAACGATAGCCGAAGACGCGATCTTCTACATGAGGAGCCGCGGTCTCGATGTGGAGACGGCTACCGCGTTTCTGATCGAGGGGTTCGCGAGCGGGATACTGGATAAGGTACGTGTCCAACCGCTCAGAGCCTTTCTGGAAAAGCTGACCGCTAAGGCGTTGCGGGGCTCTCGATTCGGGCAAGCGTCATGACCGAAGCCGAATCCGTTACCAACCAAGGCGTTACCGGGAAGCCCTCAGGCGGCTTGGACGTAGCACGGATCAGGGAGGACTTCCCCATCCTGGCTCGGGACGTCTACGGCAAGCCACTGGTTTACCTGGACAACGCGGCCACCTCCCAGAAGCCGCGCCAGGTTATCGAAGCGCTGGTGCGCTACTACGAGAGCTACAACGCCAACATCCATCGTGCAGTTCATTGCCTGGGGGAGGAGGCTACAGCAGCCTACGAGGAGGCGAGAGCGAAAGTCGCGCGGTTCATAAACGCTCCCTCTCCTGAGTGCATCGTCTTCACCCGCAACACCACGGAGGCGATCAACCTCGTTGCCTACACGTGGGGCCGCGCTAACGTTGGGCCGGACTCTGGGGTTCTACTCACCCTGCTAGAGCATCATTCGAACATCATCCCCTGGCAGCGCGTCACGGCCGAGAAAGGCGCATCCCTCCGCTACATCGGCATCACGGAGCAGCAGACGCTGGACCTGGATGGGTTGGAGAAGCTGATGGACAGCCGCACCCGTCTCTTGGCGGTGACTCAGGTGTCTAACGCCTTAGGGACGATCAACCCCGTCCAGAAGCTGACTGCTGAGGCTCACCGCAACGGGACGATGGTCCTGGTGGACGGCGCTCAGAGCGTGCCCCATATGCCGGTGGACGTGCAAGCCATGGACTGCGACTTCTTCGCGTTCTCCAGCCACAAGATGCTCGGCCCTACGGGCGTAGGCGTCCTCTATGCCCGGCCAGAGCTGCTGGAAGAGATGGAGCCCTTCCTGGGCGGCGGCGAGATGATCAAGCGTGTTACCCAGGAGGACGCCATCTGGAACGACGTGCCCTGGAAGTTCGAGGCCGGCACCCCCAACATCGCCGACGCCATTGGCCTCGGTGTCGCTATCGACTACCTGAGCGACCTGGGCATGGAGAACGTGCGTGCTCACGAGATGGAGATCAGCGAGTACGCCCTGCGCCGCCTCCGCCAGATGGAGGAGGTCATGATTTACGGGCCGCCGGATCCCGCCGACCGCGGCGGCGTCATCTCCTTCAACTACCCAGATCTGCACCCACACGACATCGGCACCGTCTTGGACCGGCACGGGGTGGCTGTGCGAGCCGGTCACCACTGCGCGCAACCTCTGATGCACCACCTGGATGTGTCAGGCACTGTGCGGGCCAGCTTCTACGTGTACAATACGCTGGGGGAGGTAGACGTACTGGTGGACGCCCTGGGACAGGCGCACGCCTTCTTCAGCAATGACACCAAGTAGAGAAGACGAGCACGCTCAGCAGGAATCCCAATTGGACGACCTCTATCGCGAGGTCATCCTGGATCACTACCGTAACCCCCGTTACCGCGGTTCTCTCCCCTCACCTACGACGAGTCATGAGGGCTACAACCCTCTATGCGGCGACGACGTGACGGTTGAGTTACTGGTGAAGGGCGGAATCGTCGAGGAAGTGGCGTTTAACGGCTCCGGCTGCTCCATTAGCCAGTCCTCCGCATCCATGATGACCGAGGCGATTCGCGGCAAAACGGTGCAGGAAGTCGAATCGCTATTCAGGGAGTTCACGGCCATGATGCGGGGCTCCGATGATATCGACTTTGATTCGATAGGTGACTTGGAGGCGCTGGAGGGGGTGCGGAAGTTTCCCGTGCGCGTCAAGTGCGCCACCCTAGCCTGGCATACGTTGCAAGAGGCGTTGCGGCGCCTGGATCAAGGTGAGAACCAGGCCGCTAGCAACGAACGCGCGATACGCTAGCCGTAGGAAAAGTCGCGCAGGAAGGTCCGCATCGTCTCCTCCGGTGGTCTGTCCAAGTGCACAACGTCGTAGATGGTGTGCAGAAGGGGAGTGGCCACGCCCAGGCGGTGCGCCAGGTCTCTGGCGCGGCAGGCGGCGACTCCCTCCACAGTGTTGGTGCGCAGGAATTCCTGCCAGTCGCGGCCGCTGCACAGCTTCTCGCCCAGGGTGCGGTTTCTGCTGTGGGGATTAAAGCCGGTGGTGATCAGATCGCCCAGGCCGGCCAGGCCGTAGATGGTCTGAGGTTGGCCCCCCAAAGCCTGACTAAGGCGGGCCATCTCTGCCAGGGAGACGCTGGCCAGGAACGCCTTGGTGTTGGTGCCGTAGCCGGCGCCATCGCACATGCCCAGGGCGATGGCGTAGGCGTTCTTCAGGCAGGATCCCAGCTCTACGCCGGCCAGGTCCGTTGTCGTCTCCACCTTGAAGGATTCGTTCTGAAGCGTGTCCTGGATATCGGTCGCAAGCTCGGCGTCCGCGGCCGCCACGATCACCGCGGTTGGCACGCCGTGGGCAAGCTCGCTGGCGATGGCCGGTCCTCCCATGACGGCAATCCCGCCGTGCCGGGGCAGCTCCTCGTCTAGCAACTCGCTCATCCGCTTGTTGGTGTCCTCTTCCAGACCCTTGCCCACGTTAAGCACTGGCTGCTCGCCATGGATGTGAGGGGCGGCGTCTCGGGCCAGCGAGCGCACTACGCTGGAAGGAACGCTGAACAGTGCCAGCCAGGCGTCGGCGAGCGACTCCTGGAGCGTCCAGCAGGGCGTAACGCGCTCGTGTAGAGTGAGGCCTGGGAGGTACTTTGTGTTGAGGCGATGGTCGCGGATCTCCTCCAGGACGTCCGTCTCGATGCTCCAGAGGCGGACTGAGTGTCCGTTACCGGCGATGATCTGGGCGAGGGCAGTGCCCATGTTGCCCGCGCCGAGGACGGCGACCGTGCGCATCCGTCTAGTCAAAGCGGTAGCTGCCGAAGTCCGCGGCCACGATGACGTTCTCCAGGCCTGCGACGTCGGGCTCCCCGTTCAGGTGGGTGAGGATGATCGTCGTCTCCGCCGCCACCTGCTTACGTATCACTCGCACGTCGTCTATCCCCATGTGCTCGGGGCCGCCGCCCTCGCAGTAGGTGCAGTCCAGCACTAGCGCATCGGCGCCTTCCGCTAGTTCGAGAATCTCATCACAGAGCATGGTGTCGCCCGTGTAGGCGACGGTCCTGTCTCCGACGTGTACGCGGTATCCGAAAGGCTCTAGCGTTTCGGGCACGTGGTTCATGGGGAACGCGCGGAAGCTGATCTCATTCACGTACTGGTCGGCGCCGGGCTGCGCCTCTATATATCGGCGGCGATATCCGGCTTCGCGTGTCACCTCAGGGTAGCACTGCTGGGCGAACTCCTCGATCTTCCGCTCCACCCCGGGCGGGCCGACGATGAACAGGTCGTCGCGGCGCTCTGTCATGTAGATGTACTCCAGGAAGAGGAAGGGCATTCCCATGAAGTGGTCGCCGTGGAAGTGCGAGAGGAAGACTACCTCAATGTCCGTGAGCGGCGTTCCGAGCTGCTTTAGGTGGGGGAGGAGGGTAGGCGGCGCGTCGAACAGGTAGCGCCCGTTGGCCAGGAAAGAGCTCCAGTAGCGCCCGCCGGTGGCGAACGCGTTAGCCGATCCAAGGAAGGTCAGTTCAAGCATATTGGTCTATTCAGTCCCCTTTAGTTACAACAGGACTGAGCCCCCGATTTATCGGGAGGCTCAGTCCCTCTCTTCGGTTACTGTTCCTCTTGTTATTTTACTTCTTGATGATGTGGATAGTACAGGCGGAGCCCAGGCCGATCACGTGGGCCAGGCCTACCTTGGAGTTCTCCACCTGACGCTTGCCCGCCTGACCGCGCAGGTGCCACATGATCTCCACGATGTTGGCGACGCCGGTGGCGCCAAGAGGATGCCCCTTGGAGAGCAACCCACCGCTGGCGTTGACCGGGATGCGGCCGCCTACACAGGGATCGCCGCGGTCGATGAACTCGCCCGCCTCGCCGTCGCCGCACAGCCCCAGGTTCTCGTAGTGGATCAGCTCGGCGGTGGCGAAGCAGTCGTGCAGCTCTACTTGGGTCAGGTCCTCAGGGCCTAAGCCGGCCTGATCGTAGGCCTGCTTGGCCGCGTTGCGGGTCACCGTGTTCACGTCGAACATCGTGGGGTTGCGTTCCTGCCAGGGGTCGGAGGTGAGGGCGGAGGCGGCCACCCAGACCGGGTTCGTCGTGTACTGGCGCGCCTTCTCCGCGGACATGAGCACCGCCGCGGCGGCGCCGTCGCCGGTGGGGCAGCACATCAGAAGGGTGTTGGGCCAGGCGATCATTCTGGCGTTCATCACGTCTTCCAGGGGCGTTTCCTTCCGGTACTGCGCGTACGGGTTGTGGACGGAGTGTTTATGGTTCTTAACCGATATCTTGGCGAAGTGCTCCATCTTGGTCCCGTACTTGCGCATGTGCTCCACGCCGGCCTGCCCGAACACGCCTGGCATCAAGCCGGTGCCCATCACACCTTCCGTGCTGTAGTCGCGGTTGCCGCCGCCGGCGCCCAGTAGCCCCATCTTGCCCATCTGCTCGCTGCCGATGGCCAGCGCTACGTCATACATGCCGGAGGCGATGGCCAGATAGGCCTCGCGGAAGGCTGTGGAGCCGGTGGCGCAGGCGTTGGCGACGTTCACCACGGGGACGCCTGTGGCCCCGATCTCCTTCATGATCCGCTGGCCGATCATGGCGTTAGATTGGTACAGGTTGCCGCTGGCCACCATCTCCACTTCGTTGATGGAGATGCCGGCGTCTTTCAGCGCTCCGATGGTGGCATCGGCCGCCAACTGGACGACGTCTTTGTCCGGGTAGCGCCCGAACTTGATCATGTTGCCGCCGACCATCGCTACGTCCCTCATGGTCTCCTCCTTCTGCGTCTAGGTGGCCGCTTAAGCGGCTAGTTGAGCACCCTGAACTTGGCTGCGATGACGTCGTTCCCTTCGCGGTCGGTGCGCACCTTCTCGGTGTACATCTTGACCTTCTTGCCGAACCACTCCGGGCTGGGCTTTTCCGGGTCTAGGCCGTAGACGTTGCCCCGGATGGACACCCCTTCCGGAAGGTCGATAATGGCGGCGACGTAGGGCGCATCCAGCCCCGGCACCGTCTGGTAGACCACCGAGAAGACGTAAATCTCGCCGTCACCGCTGAGGTGGATCTCTTCGAGGGGTTCGGTGTCGCCGCACTTGCCGCAGGCGATGCGCTCTCCCAGGAAGACAGAGCCGCAGGCTTTGCACTTGCTGCCCCACAGGTAGGGTTCCTGCTTGGGGTCTTCCGGTACGCGTAGGAAGGGTACGATGGGGTTACGCTTCTTCTCCGTGGCCGGTTCTTCAGTCAAGGGCGAACCTCCTGTGGGCCTGCCTGTCGGCTGGCAGGGCTATCTGAGACGCCTAGTTTGTATCATGGGGCCACACGGCCAGTCAAGCTTGTGGGCCTTTGTGCAATGCGACCACATTATATGGGCTCCTGCACTCGGTTCAAACTGGCGCCGCCGCAGCGGTGGGTCTGCCCGCTGCTCCGCCCCCCGTCCAGCGGCGGTATCGAGAGGCTGAGCCCCAACGCCGGGCTCTCAACCGCCCGCACTCGCTGTGATTCACCCCCATCTCTGCGGACCGTCTCGTACGGGCGCAGCCGCACGGTGCGGTCACCCACACGTACCTCCACTTCTTGCTCCAGCATCGTGTTTGTGGGCGCACTTCTCGTGGTAGTGGAGCGCTACCTGCTCCGACTGCTTCATGCCGATGATGCGGATGCTGCACTCCGGCATCTCTACGTGGGAGAGAATCTCGTAGTCGCCCATGTGCTTCACGGTTGTCTCCTTACCCGGGCGGACGCCCGCCCGTCGGGGCGAAGTAGCTGGCGCGCGCCTTCTGGTACTCATGCGGTTGGTTCAGGTCCAGCAGCACCGCCGAAGTCTCGAACGGCAGCTCGTTTACGTCTGCCGCATGCCTCTCGATAACGGCGCGCAACCCCTTCGTCGCCTCGTTGACCTCCCGCAGCTCCGGCAGCAACGACCCATCGAGCAGCGGCGGGTGGCCTCGCTTCTCCCCGTACGTGGGGACTGTGATGAGGCTGCCGGAGCGCCGGTGCGCGTCCACCAGCCGGGCGATAACGTTGTGGGGTCGGGGCTGGTCGACGCTGAGAACGAGGACAGCCGTGGTGTCGTCTGGGAGGGTGGCGGCGCCGAGGCGGAGTGAGGAGGCGCGTCCCTCCGCGTACAGCTCGTTGATCACCCCGACTACGTTGGGGCCGATGCCGCGGACGTAGGGCAATACCTCATCGGCGCGGTGCCCCAGCACCACCACCAGCCGGTCTACCGGAGGTTCCTTGAGCTGTGCAAGCTGGTACTCGATCAGGGTATTATCGCCCCACTCCAGCAGCGGCTTGGCGGCGCCCATGCGGGAGCTTTCTCCTCCGGCCAGGAGGATGGCGGCGATGGTCATCGCGCCTAGGCTACTCGCTTACCTTGAAGAGTGTGCCCAGCTTCATCGCCAGGCCCGCGTTGCCGCCGAGGTGTACCTTACGCGTTGTGATGGCCCACATCGGGTTGAGGTCGTTGTTGGAGAGGTCGATCCAAAGCTGCGGCTTCGTGCGAAGCTCCATGTCAAAGCTCTCCGGTGCGCCGTCCTCGGTCTCCGCTTTGCCATCGCCGATGCGCAGCGCCCACTGGCCGCCGCCCGCGCCCTCCATGTTGAACGCGTAGGTTACGTTCATATCGGCGCCGCGTTCGGGCCAGAAGACCAGGGGCATGAAGTGGAAGATGCGGTCCAGTTGGAAGTGCACCTCCTCCGGGGTGCCGGCCTCCATCCAATGGGGCAGCTTCTTCTTGGCGGCGCGGCGGATGTCTTGGTAGTGTCCGGGCAAGTGCAGGTAGCTAGCGAAGAACAGGTCGCGCACTGTGCCGGGGTGGTCCCACTCGGGGTTGGAGGCGGGCTTGTCCAGGTCCGCCTCGCTGAGCCCCTCCAGGGTTCGCAGGCTCTCTTCGAAGGTGGCTTTGAGGCGGCCCATGAGCTCGGCTACCGTCAGGTCGCGCACCTTCGCCAGCATCTGCTCATTGTAGTCGTTGATCGCCTCGCGCCTATCGAAGCCGGGTAGCTGTCCTGGCTCTCCCGTGAGCGCTTGCTGGGTCAGGCGAGTTCCCTGCTCCTCCTGCGTGATGACCAGGTGCGCCAGGTAGTCCTTGGCCGTCCAACGGTCAGAGGCCTTCTTCTTCCACTCCTTATCGCCCAACCGGGCGTACGAGTCGAGGCAACGCTGCAGCGCCTGCGAGTAGTACTGCTCGATCTGCTCCTTAGTAGGCTTCATCCCATACCTCCCTATATCTTGCCGAGTGTCTTCAGGATGCGTTCAGGCGTCGCTGGCACCTCGCGCAGGCGGACGTCGATCGCCTCGTTGATGGCGTTGGTGACGGCTGCCGCGCCAGCCACGATCGACGGCTCGCCGACGATGCGCGCCCCGTAGGGCCCGTCCTCCGAGGGCACCTCCACGATGATCGTCTCAATGGGCGGCAGGTCACGTGTGGTTGGCAGGCGGTAGTCCAGCAGGTTGGCGTTCAGCAGGCGCCCCTGATCGTCGTACAGCATCTCCTCAGAGAGGGCGATGCCCAGCCCCTGGCTGGCGCCGCCCTGCATCTGGCCCGACACCGAGAGCGGGTTTATGGCGAACCCCGCGTCTTGGGCGATGGCGTAGCGAAGGATGGTCAGCTCCCCGGTGTCCGGGTCCACCTCTACCTCCGCGGCCTGGACGCTGAACCCCGGCGCCTGCCGGCGGGCTGTTATCGTGCCCCGTCCGACGATGGCGGCGAAGGGCGCCGCGAAGTTGGTGGTGATCCGCCCCAGGCGCAAGAACGTCAGGGACTTGTCGGATGATCCCTTCACCCGCACCTCGCCGTCGATCATCTCCAAGTCATCGGGCTCGCACTCCAGCCTGCCGGACGCGATCTTTAGCATCTGCTGCTTTACGTCCTCGGCGGCCTTTTTTACGGCTAATCCCACGGTGATGGTCGTCTTGCTGCCGGCGCTCATGCCGGCGAAGGGCGCCGATTTCGTGTCGCCGGTGGTGACGCCTACCATGGTCAGCGGTACGTTCAGCACCTCCGCCGTGATCTGGGCGAAGGAGGTGTTCGTGCCGGTAATATCGGCCGAGCCGACGATGCCGTTGAGGGTGC
>JADFKX010000172.1 GCA_022564695.1 Chloroflexota bacterium
GTACCCGTAGCAGTCTCCCCACGTCCTGACCGCTGCCACCGCCGTCTCGAGGCGGCCCAGCGCCGCGGACCGGGCGGGGTCCTCCTTGGGCCGCAGCTCCGTGGCGAGGCACAGGCTAGCGCCGAGCTGTGAGGCGTTCGAGACCCGCACCCGCTGGCCGCGCCAGTGGCAGCCCTCACCCCTGGCGGCCGCAACCGTCTCGCCGAGCGCCGGGAGATGGATCACCCCGACCAGCGGCTCGTCCTCCCGTTCCATGCCGATAAGAACGCCGTAGAGCGGCACTCCCCGCACGAAGGAGTAGGTGCCGTCGATCGGGTCGATGATCCAGCGTTGCCGGGCTTCGGGCCGTGCCTCGCCGAACTCCTCGCCGACTATGCCATCGTTGGGAAACCGCGATTCTATCGCCTGCCGGATGTACGCTTCCGCCTCCCGGTCCGCGACCGTCACCGGTGAGTCATCGGCCTTCGTCTCTACCGAGAATCGTCCCTGGAAGTAGCGCAGCGTGATCTCGCCGGCCTTCTCCGCGAGGTCGACCGCGAATTCAAGCAGATCGCTGAGGGGCTCACCGGCCACTGTTAGGCTCCCCTACCCCGCTTCCACCTTCGCCATTACGCCGATGTGGTCGGACGGGAACAGGCTGTCGTCGTCCGGATGAGGGGTATCGAACGCCAGCCCGGCCTCCAGGACGCGGGCGCCGGACACGAAGACGTAGTCCAGACAGCCCGGCGGCGAGGGGTCCCAGGTGTTCACCGGCGTCGGCCAGGTCTTCTCCGGCTCGCTGCCGTGGGCAGCCTCGTGGGCGGAAACGAACCGTCCCTTCATCAGCGCCACCGCCGGCTCGTCGGGGTAGGCGTTGAAGTCTCCGACGACCACGGTGGCCGCCGCTCCGTGCCACGTGTCGACCCAGGCAAGCAGCCGTTCGGCCTCTGTGAGCCGCTGGTCCGATGCCGACGGCGGGTAGTGGAGGTGGGTGTTGTAGAAGTCCAGGGCGGCGCCATCTTCCAGCCGTATCCGGAGCCGCTGGGCCACATCCTCATTCTGGAGGTAATCAAGCCCTTCGTGCGCCTCCACCGGCAGCCGCGACATGACCGCCTGCGCCTGGGAATGGGCGTTCTTGCCGGGACGCGCCATATGGTAGATGCGATAGCGCGCCGAGCCAGCCAGCCGATCGTTTGCGAGGCGGCAGATGGACATCCCCTGGTCGGTGGCCAGGTTCACCTCCTGGAGTCCGATCACGTCCGGCCGGAGCGCCGTAAGCTGGTCAAGTAGAAGCGGCAACCTTTCATCCCAGCGGCCGATATTGTTGAACAGGTTAAGGGTGGCAACAGTGACTACGCTCACCAGACACCTCGCCGACTAGCCAAGCTGCCGGCCCAGCGGCAGGGCGGCGACCCGCTCCAGGAAACCCCGCAGGGCGGCGTTGAACAGCGCCGGGCGCTCCCACTGAGGGGAGTGGCCCGTCTCCGGTATCACCTCGACGGTCGCATCGGGGATGAGCTGTGCCAGCTTCAGAGAGGATTCGACGAGCAGGGGCATATCCAGGTCGCCGTAGATGATGAGTGTGGGCGTCTCGATGGCGTGAGCCCTATCCGCTGTGCCCTCCCACGCTGTCAGGCCGTCCCAGGCGCCGATGAACGCGTCCACGGACATGCGCGAGAGGCGCTCCTTCGTCTCCTCTATGCGCTCAGCCGGCATGTGGGGCGGCGGCGGCAGGACCGGCTCCATATCGGCCACGGCGGCCATCCCCTTCGACTCCGCCATGCCGAAGCGGAGGTCACGCCACATCACTACCGCTGGGTCAGCATTCAGGTTGAAGCGGTGCGCCGTGTCGTGAAGTGTAAGCGAGAGCAGCCTCTGAGGGCTGCGGAGAGCGACCTCCTGGACGACGGCGCCACCCATGGAGTGGCCGAGCAGGTGGTAGCGGTCGAAGCCGACGTGCTCCGCCAGCGCCTCCAGATCGTGCGACATCTGGAGGACGGTGTAGGCGGAGCGGTCAGGCGGCGCCTGCGACTGTCCATGCCCTCGCAGATCGAGAACGAGGACGCGGTGCGTCCGGGAGAACTCCGGGATCTGGTGTCGCCAGTCGGAGATGTCGCCGGTGTAGCCGTGGACCAGGACCAGCGGCTCGCCGGAGTCGCCGTGGAGTTCGTAGTACAGGTTAACGCCGTTGATCGCCGCAGATGGCACGTCCCTCTCCTTCTCGTAGCTGGGCTTAAGGTGGCAAGATGTCCCGCCTATTGTCCGCAGCCAGAGCGGGCGCGGTCAAGCCCATACCCATCGCTGCCGCCGGATCGTGGGGCAAAGCGAACGTTAGCTTCCAGACGCTGCCCAACTGATTTACCGATTCCCCTGCCCTACAATCCTCTGCGGGCGATGAGAATATCGCACGCGGGGGGCCAGGGAACGTATGGGACTCCGGATGTCGCCTATGGGGAGCAGCGAGCGCCTGTATCGGCGACGCTGACATAGTAGTAATATCGGAGGCCAGGAGTTACCTGTTGTCGATAAGCAAGCGCGAACAGGACGCCCTCGACCGCTGGAAGCCCGGCCAGAAATGGTATAACCCTTTAGTGGCCGCAGTGGTTATTCGCCTCTCCAAGTTCTTCATGACGACGATGAACTCGTTGAACATCGAGGGGTTGGAGAAATTCGAGGCGCTTCAGCATCGCCAGGGTCGCGGCCTGCTGACCTTCAGTAATCACGTCTCGCTGTTTGACGATCCCATACTCCCACCCAACTTTGGCCTGCCGAATTACGAGGAGATCCGATGGGCCGCTACAGACGCAATCAACTTCTTCGGGTCACCGTTAATGGCCTGGTTCTTTACCACCGGCAAGGGCGTCCCGATAGTCCGCGGCGCGGGGCTGGACCAACCTGGTTTTCACTTTCTACTCGACAGGCTGCGCGAAGGTCAGTCGGTTCACATCTTCCCTGAAGGCGGAAGGACCCGGCACCCGCTGGCCCTGATGACCCACCCCTTCAAGTCTGGGATCGGACGTATGATGGCGGAGACGCAACCAATAGCCCTCCCCTACTACCACTATGGGATGCACGAAATCCTGCCGATTGGATCGAAAGTCCCGCGAAGAGGCAAAGCCGTCCGAATCGTGTTCGGGGATCCGATCGATTGTGACGAGCGATATCTTGAGGGCATCGCCCGACAAGATGAGGGAGCGGAGCTAAGCGGCCCAAAGTTGTGGGATGCGCTGGCCGCCAAAACCTACGACGCGTTGAGACATCTGGAGCTGGCGGTGCACCCCAGCCCCCGCGAGTGAGGCTTCGCCGATGCGTTGCGCTTCCTGAATATCGGCGCTCTGTTTCGGTCCGCCAGCTAGAGATGGTGGATGACGCTGTGGCTTGCTGGGCTGACCTATAGTGTCGGCTTGCCTCTTGTCATCGCTCACGGGACGCCATCCGTCCGCACTATAATGGGTGAAATGCTAGAATCACCCATAGCCCCACCCGAAAGGAACCGTGACCATGCTGGCCCAGCTCGTTGAGACCGTTAGGAACCTGGAACGCCAAGGCAACGTGACCACCCTGGACGTTGCGGAGTTAGCGGCGCGGGCTCAACCAGTGGGCAGGCTCACAACCTACGGAGGGCACGGCTTCTTCAGCAACGTCCGCAACAGGAGCGCCAGCCAGACGGTCGTATTCGGTAGCGAACGTGTGCGCCAGAAGAGCCTGACCCCCACCCAACAGACCATCGTCGACAAACTGGATTCCACCCTGACGACCGTGCGCGAATACCTGAAGATCGCCCCTCTCATATGCTTTAAGCGGACTATCGGCGACAACGACCAGTTTGAGCCGAAGTGCACCCTTTATCTATCCACTCAGCGCTCCGATAACATACGTCAGGCTTATCTCTGGGCCGGGACGCTGAAGGGCTACGCGCCCGGCACTCCCGGGCCGGAGCTTCACCTGCTGTGCATACCGGAGTGGCCTGACCAGAACCGGCAGGTCCTGATCTTCCCCGAGGAGCGGCTAACCGTGGTGCTGGGCAGCGACTACGTTGGCGAGGTGAAGATGGGCTTCCTGCGCATGGCTATGTGGGAGGCCAAGCAGGAAGGCATGCTGCCAATCCACGCCGGCTCCAAGCTCCTGACGGCCCGGCAGCGGGACGGCACGCTCAAACGCTACGGGATGCTCCTCTTCGGCCTGTCCGGGACCGGAAAGACCACCCATTCCTGTCACGACCATGGTCTGAACAGGGATGGTGAAGGGATAGAGATCCTTCAGGACGAC
>JADFKX010000173.1 GCA_022564695.1 Chloroflexota bacterium
CTGGTGGGAGCGCGGGCCGCTGCTGGCGATGGTGGCGGTGATCTTCGCGGTGGGGGTGTACCCTTCGGTGGTGTTTGACTTGCTGGAGACGGGCGTGGCGCCGATAGCGGAGAGGTTGGGGTAAGGAACGTGCTAACGGCCGCCCCTAAATTGGGGCGCTATGGATAGCGTCAATCGGTTCGGGCCGGAGCTGATCCTGCTGGCGATGGCGGCGGTCATCATCCTCGCTGACATCGGCTGGGCGCTGGCGGGCACGGGGGCGGAGCGGATGCGGCGGCCCGCCCTGGGCGCGCTCGCCTTGACGGGCACGGCAGCCTCAATCATCTGGTCGGCGCTTCTGATCGCCTTTGACGAGCAGGGGGAAGCGTTCAGCGGGATGATAAGAGTTGACGATTTCGCTCTGTTCTTCAACTTCCTGTTCGCGGGCACCGCCGCGATCGTCATCCTCGCCTCCATCGACTTCCTGCGCAGGAACCGGTTCGTAGCGGAGTACTACGCGCTGATACTGGCGTCAACGGCGGGGATGATGCTGCTGGCGAGCACGATAGACCTGATCGCGATCTTTGTGGCGCTGGAGCTTACCGGCATAAGCCTGTACATCCTAGTGGCGTTCATGAAGGACGGCCGCTCCAGCGAGGCGGGGCTGAAGTACCTGCTCCTGGGAGCGATAAGCTCGGCTGTGGCGCTGTACGGGATGGCCTACCTGTTCGGCATCACGGGCTCGACCTCGCTGGATGAGATCGGCCTGGTGGTGAGCGAGGCGAACGGCGAGACACGCTCGGCGTTGGTGCTGGCGATGGTGTTCCTGATAGCTGGGTTCGGCTTCAAGATGGCGATCGTGCCGTTCCAGATGTGGGTGCCGGACGTGTACGAGGGAGCGCCGACGCCGGTGACGGCGTTTCTCTCCGTAGGCAGCAAGGCGGCGGGGTTCGCGGTAGTGATGCGCATCTTCCTCACCGCCCTGGGCGACGGCTCCATCTCCAGCGACTGGGCGACCGTGTTCGCCATACTGGCGGCGATCTCCATGAGCCTGGGGAACATCACGGCGCTGGTGCAGGGGAACATCAAACGGATGCTGGGCTACAGCTCAATCGCCCAGGCGGGCACTTTCCTCATCGGTCTAGCGGTGGTGGCCGCCGCCGACCCCCAGCTGCTGCTGGGGACAAGCGCGGTGCTGTTCTTCCTCGGGACGTACGCGTTCACCAACCTGGGGGCGTTCATCGCCGTGATCGCGATCTCCAGCAAGATCGGCTCGGACCAGATCGCGGACTACGCGGGGGTGGCGAAGCGGTCGCCGCTGCTGGCGCTGGGGCTAACGATCTGCCTCCTCTCGCTGACGGGGATACCGCCGACGGCGGGGTTCATCGCCAAGGTGTACGTGTTCAACGCCGCCGTGCAGGCCGATCTGGTCTGGCTGGCGATCGTGGGGGTGCTGAACAGCGTGGTCGCGGCGTACTACTACCTGCGGGTGGTGCTCAATATGTACACCGCCGAGCCGGCGAGCGAGGAGAGCATCCAACCCGGATACTACCTGGGGCTGGCGATGGTCGTGGCGGTGGTGGGGTTGCTGGTCATCGGCATATTCCCCAGCCCTCTGCTGGAGGCGTCCGAGGCGGCAGCGAGGGTGTTCGGCTAGACGCTGGAGGACGCCGGTGCCCGAGCACGTAGTCCCTATCGCCATCGCCCAGCCGTTCGTCAAGGCGGTTGGCGATGAGTGGCTGGCCGCGATCGCGCTGCGGGTGCTGGAGGAGGAGGATGCGCCGCCCTACGAGCTAAGCGTCACGGTGACGGACGACGAGACGGTGCGCGGGCTTAACCGAGAGTACGCGGGCGAGGATGAGGTGACAGACGTGCTTTCCTTCTCGCAGCAGGAGGGGGAGGAGCTTGTGGGTCCGCCAGGCGGCGTGCCGGCGCTGGGCGAGGTGGTGATCGCCTATCCGCAGGCGACACGGCAAGCGGAGGAGGTGGGCCGCAGCGTGGAGGAGGAGGTGACGCGGTTGCTGATCCACGGCACGCTACACCTGCTGGGGTACGATCACGCGGAGGCGGGGGAGGAGCGCCGCATGAGGGGACGGGAGGAGGAGCTGCTGAAGATCGTCCAGAAGGGCTCTCCGAGCCCCGATTCATCGGGGGAGTCCGCAAAGCGGACATATTAGTTAGAGTGTACCGCCGAAGGAAGTCGGCGGCTGGCATCACCTGGAGCCGACTCTGTCGGCCCAAGCAAATCGCCCCACACCCCGCGGTTGACTGCTATGCTTACCGGTCTCTATTGTCAATGCAGCCGCGGAAGCGGTATTCTAACTCCCGCTGTCTAAGCGGCCCCCGCTGCTTGCTGGTCTTCAGTGCGAAATGCTGTACGCTGAACAAGTCTCGAAATCTTTCGGCGGCCTTAATGTCCTTACTGAGGTCAGCTTCACCATCGGCGACGGTGAGCGGGTGGGACTTGTGGGTCCAAACGGCGCTGGCAAGACGACGGTCCTGCGGCTCATTGCAGGCGAAGACGAGCCCGACAAAGGCAAGGCCGGATATCGCGGCGGCACAGTAGGGTATCTGCGACAGGAAGCGGGGCTCGACCCGGGGCGGCACCTTCTGGATGAGCTCTGGACTGCCTTTCCCGATGCGCGTGTGATCAATAATCGCCTTGAGGAGATCGCTGGGTGCATAGAGCATGGCGAGGGCGATCTAGACGCCCTCATCATAGAGCAGGGGGAGCTGTTTGACTCCTTCGACCAGCTGAACGCTTACCGGATCGACGCTCGAATCGGGCGCGTCCTGGACGGCCTGGGATTCGTCCCGAACGACCGCAACAGGCTGTGCGGCGAGTTCAGCGGCGGCTGGCAGATGCGGATTGCGCTTGCGAAGGTGCTTGTCAGAAGACCCGACCACCTACTGCTGGACGAGCCCACCAATCACCTCGACGCAGCAGCTCGCGGCTGGCTGGCCGAGGACCTAGCTGCCTATCGCGGTACTGTACTCATCGTCATTCACGACGGCGAATTACTGGACCGCGTCGCCACGCGTATACTCCAACTGCGCGATGGGAAGATCGAGAGCTACGCCGGGAACTACACGGAATATCAGATGCAAAAGGCTGCCCGCCTGCAGCAGCAGGACCGGGAAGCAGCGCGGCAGGAGCGCGAAGTGGAGCGCCAGACAAGGTTCATCGAACGGTTCCGAGCGAAGGCCACCAAAGCTTCCGCCGTGAAGAGCCGGGAGAAGGCTCTGGACAGGATCAAGCCTATCCAGCGGATACCGAAGGAGGCTGAGGTTCATTTTCAACTCACTTCGCATGGGCGCACCGAGCATGACGTTCTGGTGATGACACACGTCAGCCACACCTACGGCGACCACATGGTGCTCGTAGATGTGAATCTGCAGGTGCAACGGGCGCAAAAGGTCGTTCTCGTAGGGCCCAACGGCGGTGGGAAGACCACGCTCCTCCGCATCGCCGCCGGCCTCATTCGCCCCACGGATGGAAGCGTGCGATGGGCCGAACACGCGCGACTGGGATACTATGATCAGCATCAGGACGAAGCGCTGGATAGCGAGCGTACCGTGCTCGAGGAGATTCGCTCAATAGCCCAGGATGAGCCCGACCTTAAGCTTCGATCAGTGTTGGGCCAGTTCCTGTTTCGGGGGGATGACGTGTTCAAGGCCATCGGCCTCCTGTCGGGCGGCGAACGCAGTCGTGTCGCCCTAGCCAAACTCGTCGTGCAAGCGACTAACGTGCTGCTTCTAGACGAGCCGACGAATCACCTCGACCGCTCGACGCGTCGAAAGCTGATCCAGGTCCTCGAGAGGTACGAGGGCACGATACTCTGTGCGGCACACGATCGCGGCATTCTCGAGCGGGTGGCAACCCGCGTTTACGACGTGAGGAACGGTGGCTGTAATGAACTCCTCGACTTCCGCCGCGATTAACTTCGGGCCTGCCGTTGAACGCGGCCTCGCCAGCGCTGCCCTCGTAATAGGATGCAACCTACCGTCAAGGCCCCGTACAATCGATTCGAGGATTGTACGGGGCCCCTTTGATTCGGTATGACAGCCGCCATATAATGACCGCATAGTGAGCTCCGACGTTCCTTCGACAAGCTCCCCGGCCAAGCAGGCAGGCCAAGTCCTGTACCGCAAGTGGCGCCCCCAGACGTTCGCTGAGGTGGTCGGCCAGGAGCCGGTCACGCGCACCCTGCGCAACTCCGTCGCTTCCAAACGAATCGCCCACGCGTACCTGCT
>JADFKX010000174.1 GCA_022564695.1 Chloroflexota bacterium
TTCCGTGGTGCTCGGCATCGTCGTTAGCCCAGATCGCCTTCATTGCCAGGACGCGGTCGCGCATTAGCTTCCAGCGACTGTTGGGGTCGGTCCCGTGATTCTCCATCTCCTCGACGTTCCATCCGGCCCCAATCCCGAAGATGAAGCGACCTCCCGAGATCATATCGAGGCTCGCCACTTCTTTCGCCGTCGTTATGGGGTCGCGCTCGATGATGAGGCAGATGCCAGTGGCCAGCTTGATGCTACTCGTGACCGCGGCGGCAGCGGCCAGCGCCACGAACGGGTCATGCGCGTGCCAGTACTCCTTGGGGAGATCGCCCATGCCCGGGTAGGGGGTCTTCCGGCTGGTTGGGATATGGGTGTGCTCCGGGAAGAAGAGCGACTCGAAGCCGCGCTCCTCTGCCGCCCTGGCGAACTCCACCGGCTGGATTGAGTAGTCCGTTGGAAATATCTGGAGGCCGAACTTAGTCATCCCGCTCCTCTCTGCTTGAGTGGGCGTGGAGTTCAGTGTAGCATTGCATGCTCTGAGTTGACACCCGCCTATCGCTCCCAAATACTGGTGACGCCGTGTCGAGACTGACGACTCTAGAGACTGAGCTCTTCCGCACGCTGAACTCCCTCATCGAGCCAGCGGTGCGTGCGGGATACGGCTTTCCCGGCATCGCCTCCACGGGCCTTATCGTCCTGGAGACGCAGGGCCGGCGCACAGGGATACCGTATCGTACGCCAATTCCAGCCACGCTCATCGGTGATTACCTGCTGATCGCCACCATCCTCGGTGAGCGATCCCAATGGATCAAGAACGCCCGCATGGCACCTGATGTCCGATACTGGCTCTGTGGTCGGGTTCGGGGAGCCAGGGCGCTTGTATTCACACCTGATGATAGCCCACCCGACATACAGGGATTGCCACCTCTTGCGCGCTGCATCGCTTCCATCGTCGATGCGACGGCCAGCGGACTCGGTGTCGCGTTTGCGATCCTCCGGCCCGCCCTGTCACTGGAGCGCGATGCCTGACATGCTCTCGCCGCGAGAGATTGTCTTTGTCCGTGCGCAACGCGTCGCCCGAATGGCCACGGCCGACGCCCATGGTCGACCGTTCGCCGTCCCGGTCTGTTTCGTCTACCTGAACGGCTGTCTTTACACGCCAGTTGACGAGAAGCCGAAGAGCGGGCGGCGCCTCAGGCGCCTTCGCAACATCGAGGCGAACCCACAGGTGGCGTTGGTGCTCGACCGCTATGAGGATGACTGGGAGCGTCTGGCTTGGGTGCTGATACGGGGAAGGGCTTCGCTGGTGACGGACGGGGGCGAGAAGGCCCAGGTAACGGCGGCCCTGCGGCGCAAATACGAGCAGTATCATTCGATGGCGTTGGAGCAGCTGCCCCTAATACGGGTAAATCCTGAGCAGACGGCGAGTTGGGGAGCAGTGTAAACCACTCTCTGACGGCCTCTCGTACGGACATCGCCAGCGATCGCCTCCTGAAGCGCCTCCTGGCGGAAGGTGTCGGCCTGGTGCAGGCCGTGGGGCTCACTGCGGAGATCTATCCCGATCCTTCCTCTGGCCCCGAGCTGCGGGTCCTGGCAGCCCGAGAGGGTCAGGTGACCGATGCGTCACTCGGTGAACACTAAGACTTCTTACTGCGTAGCCGCCGCAGCAGCTTGTTACGTGGCCGATGTCACCAACAATTGCCCCACAGGCGTTGCAACTCAAGATCCAAAACTTCGCGCGCGTCTGCACGTTGAAGCGTCCGCTGAGAAGCTCGCGAGATTCTTGGGTGCCGCAGTCGATCTTATGAAGGTGATGGCGTGGGCTTGCGGCCACGATGATCTTCAAAAGTTCAACCTCAACGATCTCACCACATGGAAACGCGAGATGGTGGAGCTTTCAGGTGTTCGCTTTGGCGGGGTTGGGGGATCGTCGAGATGAGAACGCAAGCGCCCGGGATTGAGGGGCTAGTTACGCCGGAAGGTGCCGGCGATCCTACCGAAGAGGCCCAACCCGCCCATGTCCGGCGGTGCCGTTAGCGGCGCAGAGGCCGAAAGCTGCTCGGCCAGCGCTGGAGTCCCTACTCTCGCCGGTGCACGGACACCGCGTACACCCCACCGGAGAACCACGGCTCGCAGTCCCAGGTGGCCCAGCGCTCAGCCAGGGCTAGGCCCGCGATCGTAGCCAGCTCGTCGTAGCGATTGATGGTAAGGCTGCCGGGCTGGAGCTGGAAGCCGGCGATCAGCACGCCGCCGGGGGAGAGATGGCGCGCCATGTTCGCGAGCACGGCACCCTCTGTGCCCCGCTCCAGGAAGATCATCACGTTGCCGGCCATTACGATAGCGCCGAACGGACGGCCGAGATCAACCGTCGACAGGTCTGCGAGCCGCCAATCGACGTCCGGCGCTGTACGCCGCGCCGTACCGAGCATCTCCGCGTCGATGTCGACGCCAACGACCTCGACGTCCCGCCGCGCCAGCTGGCGTCCGACCCGACCGGTGCCGCAGCCGGCGTCGAGCACGGACGCGGGAGAGAAGCGCATAACGAACGTGGCCTCGCCGTGCACGTCCTCGCCAGCGGCAGCGCGACGCTCATACGTGGCGTCGTAGGCGTCGCCGGTAGTGGTGCGCTCGCGGAGCCAGCGATTTGCTTCGTCGGTCATCATGTCGATGATACAACACCCCACCGGAGACCCACGGCTCGCAGTCCCAGGTGGCCCAGTGCTCAGCCAGGGCTAGGCCGCGACCGCAGCCAACTCGTCGTAGCCTTAGGACCCCCGTCCCACAACGAGAGGACATGCCCATGATCCGGAGGCACTAGTCGCGAGCGCGCGAGCGTTGCCGGGCGCGAGCGTGCGCTGCCAGTTCCACCTTGCGCAGGCGGACTGCGGCCGGCGTCGCCTCCAGGCATTCGTCCTGCCGGAAGAACTCAAGCGCTTGTCGGGGAGTTGTCAATGCGAGATTGAGCCCGCTCGTACCTCCAGCGAACGTACACTAAGTCTGCTTAGTGTGCCTGGCCGAAAATGTCCAGCCTACGGCATCTGCCCGTTGATGATCGCCGCTAATGAGGCCGTGACACAGGATCCGGCGAGATCAGGTCTTCGCGGACCGAATAGAGGGAGGGTCGGTCGGTCGGGCTGCTGAGTCTAGCGGTCGCGCAGGAAGCGCAGGCTGATAATCCCCGACAACAGTGTGATGCCGTTGAGGAGTATTGCGAGTCTTGGACGCTTGCGACTCACGTAATTGCCTTGTTCGTCCGTTGGGGCTTGATATTCGAGCACTTCTGCTGGACGAAGGCGCGGCCCATGTTCACTAGAGTCTGTTGCTAGATCGCCACCTTGATCCTTTTGCATGACTTCACCTCATCCTTGCAGGAACAACCTTCCAATATAGTATACCCCAGCGACCGGGAAAAATAATCCATTTAGTCCAATCAAGTAGAATCCGAGATCTCCTGACTCCACAATGCTACTCAGGACCAGAGCGCCACCAAACTCACCGCCACCCAAGAGAAGGCCACCGATTACGATTACGTGCAAAGCGTAGGCTGGCAGAGAGAGCCTCCCCCGGTCTCGTTCTCTTGTGGCCTCTACGAAATATACAACCAGTAGAAAAGCGACTGCAAGGCCAGCGAGCAGCGAGCCTAGCTCCTCGATATTCATGAGTATTGCGGCATAGCGAATCTACGATAGAATCGTTCCACGAATATGAGTCTCGGTCCTTGGCGTGCATTATACAACCTGCGAATGTGTGAGAGGAGCCGTTAGTAGGAGCCCTAGGCATTACTATTAATAAGTGTGGTTATTGTCTGGTCAGGCTAAGCGGATAGCCGGGGCACCCTCGGACAGCCGCTCCCCGAGCCGATCCGCGGGGCTGAACGCCTCGTGGGCGCGGGCCGCCTTCTCCGAGTTGTAGGTGGCGGAGTAGCGGCGCACCATGTCCGGGGTGGAGTGGCCCAGGAGGTACTGGACGTCCAGCTCCCGGGCCTGGTTCTCGATCGCCCAGGTGGCGAACGTGTGGCGGAACCGGTGGGCGTGGACCTTGGGCATGCCGGTCTGACGGCCCAGGCGGCGCAGCATCTGCTTCACCCCGTTGTTCTGCAAAGGGAGGTCACGCAGGGAGTTTCGGAACACGGGACCAGGGCTGGCCCCACGGAACCGCCTGACGTAGTGCATTACCGCCTCCCGGCACAGATCGCCGAAGCGCACGATCCGCTGCTTGTTCCCCTT
>JADFKX010000175.1 GCA_022564695.1 Chloroflexota bacterium
CGGGCGGCGAGGCGCTACTTCGAGCTCGCCTGTCACTATACGCAGAGCCTGCCGCCGGCGCTGCTCGTCATCACCTGCGGTTTTACCGCCACCGGCAAGTCGGCCCTGGCGCGGCGTCTGGCCGGGCTGACCGGCATCGACGCCGTCTCATCGGACGTCGTCCGGAAGCGACTTGCCGGACTTGCGCCTTCGGACCACCGCTTCGAGCCGTTCCAGCGCGGAATCTACACGCGGGAGTTTACGGAACGGACGTACGCAGCGCTGCTGGAGGAGGCCCGTGAGCGTTTGAGCAGGGGCCGGTCCGTCATTCTCGACGCGTCCTTCCTGCGGCGCCAGCACCGTCGCGCGGCTGTCCGCCTCGCCGCGGCGGAGGGAGCGCAGTTCGCCTGCCTGGAGTGCCGAGCGAGCGATGACGCCGTCCGCAAGCGGCTGGACCGCCGTCTGCGTGAGGGCGGCGATCCCTCCGACGCCCGCTGGGAGATATACGCGTCGCAGAAGCGTCGCTTCCAGCGACTCAGCGAGGTCGCGCCGGAGCGGCTCATTACCGTCGACACGGAGCGTCCTCCAGGTCGCGAGGCGCAGCGCGTCCTGCGCGGGCTGCGCGATCTCTCGCCCCTCTCGCTTTCCTAGCTTCGCGGTCAGCGGTTGGATGAAGCTGCGCACCGGCGTCCTCTAAGTCGCCGTGCAGCTCGTGGGGCCGCGAGGAGAAGTGACGAGCCACGCCTCAGGCGGGCTAGCTGCCGGTAGAGCCGTGGCCGCCGACGCCGCGCTGGCTTGCTGACAGCGCTTCCGCCTCCTCGATTACTACCTCGGCGGTCCTGGCGACGACCAGTTGGGCGATGCGGTCGCCGGGGCGTATCGTGTGAGGCTCCCGGTACGGCAGCACGTACATCGTGACCAGCACCTCTCCCCGATAGTCGCTGTCGATGGTGCCGAACGCTACCTGCACCCCCTTGGACGAGAGGCCGGAGCGCGGCCGTACCTGTATGTCGTAGCCGGACGGGGCTTCAATGGCGATGCCAGTCGGCACCAGCGTGGGCGTCTGACCGACGATCAGATCCTCGTCCAGGCAGGCGTACAGGTCATAGCCGGTGGAGCTCGGCGTCGCCCGCTCGGGTAGGCGAGCCGCCGGCCGCAGCCGTTGCACGCGCAGGACGGCGGTCTCGCTCACTGTGAGGCCGCTCCGTAGTCGATCTGGGGCAGCGCCGAGCGGTCGAACTCGCTCAGACGCTTGGGCCCCAGCTCGCGGACGCGCCGGTAGCAGGCGCCCGACTCGTCGATCAGCCGCTGGACGTTTAGGCCGAGGCGGGAGGGCCGGTAGGGCTCCAGCAGGGTGAGGGCGGGGCCGAGCAGGTTGACGGTGCCCTTGTGGTTGCCGCGCAGCAGGTGGTGGAACCCCGCGGCGACCTTGATGATGCCCTGGTAGAAGTCCACGAGGTCGCCGGCCTCCGCGCGCCAGACGTCCTCCAGCGTCTCGTGGCAATCGTAGAAGCGCCAGGAGTTGAACTCGCGGACGGCTTTGGCGAGGGCCTCTCGCTTGGCGTCCTCGGTGAGGGGAGGGAGGGTGGTGTTGGGGCTCATGAGCCCGATTCTACGACGGGCGGGGCGGCTCTGACGAGGGGGGAGAGGGTCGCGTTTGGTTGTTTTGGGGGATGTGTATCTGGTGTTTGGTTGTTTTTCTGAAAAAGTTGTCGTCTGGGCGGTTTTCAGATAGGGGTTGGCGTGGTTTGTTTGGTTGTTTTTGAGCGGCGCTCTGACAGCCTGATAAGGTGCGGTCACGGGTTTTATGGTATCGCGAGTGGATGGGAGGTGGCAGGGGGAAGTGGCAGGGGGTGGAACCGCGACCTGGGGTTTTGGAGACCGCGTGCTCCCTACGCTATGCCACCTATATGCGAACCTTGTGCGCTGTGCGCCAAGACCACAGGTGCCTGGACAGCAGACTATGCTAAATTCACCCGAAGGCGAAAGCCCTAGGTGCTTGTCCTCTGCAGTAAATCACGAGGAACCACGACTCGCCGGATTCTTCGCTTGTCGTCAAAAGGAACGACTGGCGCCGCGTCCTCATCATCGTCTACGCCTGCACTCAGTTCAAACTCTGGTTCCCCTTTGGTTCCCTTAAGGTCTATGTAGCAACCGTAGTCGAGGGTGTAGATGTTGTAACGAATGCCTGGGTTGTCCTTATCTGCGTAACCGTGCCGGATGATATGAACCACTCGCTGGTCGATTAGGGATCGGAGCAGACCGGACGTGCTATCTTCACGAGCCACCATGAACGAGCGGACCTGCCTCTCGCCAATCACTTCCTCGATGAGCGCTCGCAAGAGAGCATGCTGCGCTTCGTTCAAGTTCGCTTGCTTGTCCTTCTCGTACCACTCTAGTGCCGCACGCGTTACCCCCGGGACAGTGATTCGCGCTGTGCCGCCCTTCCAGGCATTGATGTATGCCCGACTAAATATCTGAAGAAGGTCACGTGCTACCCCTTCGGCCGCCCTTGCCAGCTCTCCGAACGCCTTTTCTGAGAACAATATGTTAACGAAGCTCTGCGCTCCCGACACTCCGTATTCGTCTCGAAGATAACTCGGCTCCTTAAAAGCTGCCGTCAAATGCTTAAAGAGTAAGTCCGCGAATACGGCTTCGGTATTCTTCGGGTCTCTGTCATATACATAGAAATCATAGAGGTCTACTGCCGTCTCGATATCGCCGCCTAGTTCGAGCCCCGCGACTCGATGCCCTTCTCCGTCATACAATGCGAATTTGGAACGGAATTCCAATGTCGCGATCTTGATCGTGACACGCGGGTTTGCAAAGAACGCCCTGTTTAGCAGCTCGGCGAAGTAAGGCTGCAGATCGCTCGGTATCGATGACCATTCGTCGAGCAGTATGACGAATCTTTCCACGCCCATCAGTTCAAGAGTCTTGTTGAAGGCCTCATAAATAGCGGGGAAGATGATCTTTGGCGTCAGCGCCGAAGTCGACTCCGATTCCGCTCCACGCGCCTCCTTCCGAGCACCACCCAGGGAAGCCTGCACTGATGGCACGCCCCCCTCGAAACCCGCACTAATTGTGCTAGTGGCCTCCGTACCAAATGACTCCACTTCGCGAGACCGGATGGCCTGCGGATCCTCTTCAGCATAGCTAATCTGTCGCTCAAGCTCGGCGAGAGCCTCGAACGCACGATCCGCAGTATCCCCGGGATTCGTCACAAGCTCCTCAAGGAGCACGTTATGGAGCAGACTCAGCACATCTCTGTATAGGCCGAGGAATCGCGTATGGATCGGGCGCTCGGTATCAGTGAATATCGTTGAACTGCCAAGCGTGCGGGAGTCAATGTACACGACAATCTGCGCTCGCTCACGGAATAGCGATTCCAAGTAGCGAAGGACATGTGTCTTGCCAGTGCCCCGTCGCCCGTACAGGATTTGATTCTTTGGATTGTCGATCATGTCAATGATCCCACAATCGACGAACGTCGCTACCAGATGCGCTACGTCTTCTGCCCTCTCCGATCGCGTCACTAGGGATGCTGTGGCCTTTCGGATAGCCTCAGCTTGAGTCGGCGCAGTCTTATAAGTCTTCGCCATTTCGCACCCAATTCTACCCCTAATTCGAGTCGATGTCACAGTCGGCAACCGCCGGCTCGTCTCAGCGGGCCGAACCTCGCTTGGGCGCTCCAATGGTCGGCGATGCCCGGCGACCGTCAAGGTGCGGGTCATGTCGTCCAGTGCAGCGAGGCGGTAGCTTGGGTGGGGGAGGCCGCTTCGTCCTACGAGAGCCTCAGGACGAGCGGAGGCGGTGGTAGGCCCTTCGACGGGCTCAGGACGAGCGGATCAGGGAGGCGGGCCCCAGCCGCCGCCGCCGGGGGTCTCGAGGGTGAGGCGGTTGCCGGGCTGGACCTTCACCTCGCCTTTGGAGGGGAGCTCGATGGGGCCCACACCCCGGCCCTCTCCCTTGGAGGGAGAGGGGGTAAGGAGGTTGCGGCCGGGAGCGCCGTCGTCGCCGCCGGCGAGCCCCCAGGGGCGGCGGCGACGACGCTCCGTGAGCAGGGAGACGGTGGCGGGGGCGAGGAACTCCCAGGTGCGGCGGATGCCATCGCCGCCACGGTGGCGTCCGCGGCCGCCGGAGCCGCGTCGGATCGAGTATTCGAGGAGGCGGAAGGGGTAGGCGATCTCCAGCGCCTCGACGGGGGTGGTCATGGGGTTCGGCATGTGAG
>JADFKX010000176.1 GCA_022564695.1 Chloroflexota bacterium
GGGCAACGGGAAGGTCACGGAGTTCTGGTCATAGAGCGGCGATCACCCGTCAGGCGGGAGGGGTGGACCGGCCGGTAGCGCCGACAAGCCTAAATCCCCGTAGAAACCCCATGACCAAGATAGCCATAGGCACTACCCCAAGCAGCAGGCCCCAGAGGATCCAGTTTGTACCCCCACCTGCGCCGGCCTGGAAGGTTGTCCCCACGCTTCTTTCCGTTTCTCCGTCAACTTTGGCAGTGGCGTAGACAAGATGAGGACCTTGTTCCAGGCCTAGCACCGTGTAAGACCATTTACCGAAGGGGTCGGCCTCAGTGGAGGCGACAACGGCAGTGGATGAGTGGACGTAGATATCGACGACTTCTCCCGGGGGAGCTAACCCTTCAATGGTCACGGTCTCCGTGTAGTCGGCTGAGTCGTCGTCTTCTTCTTGGGAGATATCATCTACGGATATGGCGTCAGGGTTCTCCGGCAGGTAGGGGACCTGCTCTGATGGTAGCGGGAGGATGGCATCTAGAGAGAGGCCGCCTTCAGATTCCGACACGCGGAAGCAGGCCGCTCCTTCTTCCCTTTCCTCAGATGTAGGCTGGGATTCACCCAGGCTGATGGCCTGGTAGCGCTCCTCGCCAACGGCATTGATGAGGCAGTCGATAAGGGATTCGTCCAGGACTAACTGAGGAGGCGGGCTGAAAGGTGCGGGCGTTGAGCCGAAACATTTCTCCGCCTTGTCCCGCTCAGCTAGAGTTGGACTGGCCGACCCTTCAGAGATGGCTATAAATCGCGCCTCGCCCAAGGCCAGCTTAAGGCACTGAAGGACCTCCGTCCCAATTGCGCGATCGGGAGAAGAGACGACGGTAGCCCGTTCGTGGCCCAGTTGGGCGAAGCAGCTGCCGCCGAGTTGCTCTTCGGCTGCCGTGGGCTGGGATTGGCCGGAGCTGATGGCGTTGAAGCGCTCAGAGCCAATCGCTTCTAGCAGGCAGGCCTCAAGCCAGGGTTCCAATCCAACATCGGGTGATGCCCCAGGCGGTTGGGTGCCATCGAAATCAGGGCCACCGTAGCCCTGGAAGCACTGTCCACCCAGCCTCATCTCCTCCGGGGTGGGCTCTGACTGGCCGGTAGTTATGGCCTGAAAGCGTTCTTCACCGAATACGCTCTCGAGACATTCGATGAGCTCTGGAGACATGCCGATAGGCTCTGGGAGTGGGGCGTCCGACGGCGGAAGGGGAACGGGGCCGGAGTAGGTCTCGAAGCAATGCTGACTGAGGGCCATCTCCTCCGGGGTGGGCTCTGACTGGCCAGAGCTGATGGCCTGGAAGCGCTCTTCACCGAAGCTGTCGATGAGGCAATCGGTGAGCTCTGGAGGCATGCCGATAGGCTCTGGGGGTTGGTCGTCTGGAGGGTACTCAGAATCGGGAGGAGGTGGGTCGTAGTAAGAGTCGAAGCACTGCTCAACTTGGCTCATCTCTTCGGCGGTAGGCTCGGCTTGGCCGGAGTTTAGGGCTTCGAAGCGAGCATCGCCCCAGGCTGCTCTAAGGCAGCTCTCGGCCTCCGGTGGAAAGTATTCGACGGGAGGGTACTCGGTATCGGGAGGAGGTGGGCCGTAGTAAGAGTTGAAGCACTGCTCAACTTGGCTCATCTCCTCCGGGGTAAGCTCGGCCGCGCCGGAGGCGAAGGCTTCGAAGCGAGCATCGCCGAAGGCTGCTCTGAGACAGCTCTCGACTTCCGCCGGGAAGGGTTCCTCTGAGCTCGGCTGGGCGTTAACACCCAACACGAAAGCGAAGAAGACAAAGACTGACAGTATGAGGACGGTGAATTTACCCATCACGCTAGTTGAGATGTTGTGACCGCTACAGAGTTGCAGCTTATTAGCCTGCCAACGGTTCAGTGACAGTTAACGCTATAAGGGTCGTAAAGCGCCGTTACAGCGTCAGTCTCAGCCAGCCCGCCCGGGGACGATCCACCACCATCGAGTGCTTGTCGCGGAGTCGAAAACTGACTATGAAGTCACGCGCAGTGCGTTAGGGGGCCCAGAAGACGTGGACAGTGACCCACTGGCCGTTGCCACTGCGGCACTTCTTAGCGTTGGGGCTCTTGCTGCAATCGGGCCCACCCTCGTCACCGCCGCTGACTGGATCGGTGTGGCCGTAGATGGCGTTGAGCTGGTCGGTGTCGTGAGAGTTCGGGGAGATGTGCTGCTGGACGGCGGAGAGGTCGAAGAGGTCGACCCGGTCGTTCATGCAGGTATCGTCGGGCAAGCCGCCGGTATCGCCGTCCCGGTTGTGGTCGAGGCCGAGGATGTGACCGATCTCCTGGCAAAGGACAAGGTCGGCAACAGCCGGGTCGTAATCGACCAGGAGCCTAGTGTTGAGAACCACTTCGGCCTTGGTGATGTGGCCATCATCGTCGAGGTAGATGCCAGCGAGGCCGAGGAAGGAGGAGGAGCGGATGACGGACTCACCGACCTTGATGTCAGCCTTCCCCCCCGTGGCCATCTTAGGCTGGATGGGCGTGCCAAGGTCGGCCCATTCCAGAACGCCCGCGGAGACGTCGTAGAGCGGGGATGAGGTCCTGTCCACGACCGTTGGGCTGAGGTTATCACCGGGCCAGTGGTAGACGCTCCAGGCGTGGTCAGCGCTGGCGACGGTGGCTACAGTGAGCAGGCCTAAGGCTGCGATAATGACGGTAATTAGTGTTCGCATGTCTGGCATCTCCATTCAGGTAGTTATATAGAGGCAATAGAATACTACTATCGGCTCTATGGCTTGGCAAGGGGGTAATCGAAAGAATTCATTGTGGATATTAGCCAGTCGTTATTGACCGCTTTTATGGGTCGCTCCCCGGAACATGTACAACAGATGGAGCGGATCATATGACTATGTGTATCCCTGTTTGAGGTCGTGTGCGGACGCTGCTATACGGGAGGCATCAATTACCCGTCGGGCTCCGGCGCGTTGGCGGTGGCGCCGTTGACAGGATAGACGGTAAGTGATAACTTACTGTAAGTGAGTGCTTACGGACGCGCCCTGCATGCGCTGGCCGACGAGACCCGGAGGTCGGTGTTCGAACGGCTACGCACCGGCCCTCGGCCGGTCGGTGAGCTGGCCAAGGATCTGCCGGTGTCCCGCCCCGCTGTCTCCCAGCACCTACGGGTGTTGAGAGAGGCGAAGCTCGTCCGCGAGCGCAGGGAGGGCAACCGCCGACTGTACAGTATCGATCCAGAGGGGCTGCTGACGCTCCGCGAGTACCTCGACGGCTACTGGGGGGAGGTGCTGGCGGCGTTCAAGTCGGCGGCAGAACGGGAAGCGAAAGGATATGGTGATGACGAGCGCGAGTGATCTGGTAGTGCGCAAGGATGTAACGGTGCGCTGCTCGGTGGAGGAGGCGTTCCGAGTGTTTAGTGAAGGCGTCGCCACTTGGTGGCCGCTGGAGACGCATTCAGTGGGTGAGCGCAGCGCGAAGACGTGCGTGCTTGAGGGCCGGGTGGGTGGACGGTTCTTCGAGCGACAGGAGGACGGCACTGAGGAAGTATGGGGCACCGTGACGGCCTGGGAGCCACCTCAGCGCCTGGCCTTCACGTGGCACCCCGGCCGGTCCGAATCTGCGGCTCAAGAGGTCGAGATACGGTTCACGCCGATGGACGGGGGTACCCGCGTGGAGCTTGAACACCGGGGCTGGGAGAGGCTAGGGGACCGGGCTGAGGAAGCGCGCAACGAATATGATTCCGGCTGGGACTTCGTGATCGAGCGCTATGCGAACGTCATCAACTCGCCGTCGGGCTCCGGCGCGTAGGCGGTGGCGCCCCGCAAGGTGCACGACGGTGCTACGTCAGCACTGCCAGGACGCGGTCCAGCCGTGAGAGGTCCGGCTTCACCTCGATATTGGCCTGCGGGAAGGCCGCCGCCGCCAGCGTGCGGGCGGCGGCGCCTTGCTCCTCGCCGATCTCGGCGAACAGAGCGCCACCGGGCTTGAGGTGTGGTGGGGCGTCCTTCAACACCCGCTCGATGAGACGGAGGCCGTCCGGGCCGCCGTCCAACCCCAGCCACGGCTCGTGCTCGTTGATCTCCGGCGGCGCCGCCTCGAGGTCGTCGCTGCGGACGTAGGGGAGGT
This sequence comes from Chloroflexota bacterium, assembly GCA_022564695.1. Classification (GTDB taxonomy): domain Bacteria; phylum Chloroflexota; class Dehalococcoidia; order SM23-28-2; family RBG-16-64-32; genus JADFNQ01. Next base: position 4,105 of record JADFKX010000176.1, read on the forward strand.
TGGCGACGATGACGTCCACTGGCGCGTCCAGGGGCTTCAGTAGATCGCCTTCGAGGAAGCAGACGCGC
>JADFKX010000177.1 GCA_022564695.1 Chloroflexota bacterium
GGCAGGGGCGGGGCGGGTCGAGACCCCCTCCCGCCCCGCCGCAACTTTTAGCGCCCATTCCGCGAAAATTCGCGGTTGGTTTAACATAAGGTTCGTCCCGCCACCGCCCGGCATCGCTATAATGAGGCCGTCCATCCCCCGATTCAGTCCGGCCATATGTTTACGCACCTACACCTTCACACCGAATACTCTCTACTGGACGGCCTGTCGCGCATCCCGCTGCTAATGGACCGCGCCCAGGAGCTGGGTCAGGAGGCGATCGCGCTGACGGATCACGGCGTCCTCTACGGCGCGATCCAGTTCTACAAGGAGGCGAAGGCCCGCGGCATTAAGCCGATCATCGGCGTGGAGGCGTACATCGCCCGCGGCTCTCGCCACTCTCGCGAGCCCAACGATAAGCAGCCGTTCCACATGACGCTACTGGCCAAGAACGAGGCCGGCTACCGCAACCTGATGGCCGCTGTCACCAAGGCCCACCTGGAAGGCCACTACTACCGCCCGCGCATGGACAAGGAGCTGCTGGAGGAGCACCACGAGGGGATCATCGCCCTGTCCGGGTGCAACTCCAGCGAGATCGCGCGCCTGTTGACGGAGGGTCGCTTCGAGGACGCGGTGGAGGCGGCCCGCTGGTACAAGGATGTGTTCGGCGACTTCTTCATCGAGGTGCAGGAGCACGGCATTGAGGATGGGAAGGAGCTGAACCGCGATCTTGTGAAGCTGGCGCGGGAGGCGGACCTGCCGCTGGTGGCGACGAACGACGTTCACTACGTGCGGCGGGAGGACTCACCGTTCCAGGATATCCTCCTCTGCATCGGCACAAACTCATCGGTGATGGACGAGAAGCGTCTGCGTATGGCCGGTGATTCGGACTCGTACTGTCTGAAGACGGAGGAGGAGATGCGGGCGCTGTTCCCGGAGCTGCCGGAGGCCTGCGACAACACGTGGCGCATCGCCGAGATGTGCGACCTAACGCTGTCCGACATAGGCGGAGGGCGACCACACCTGCCCAAGGCGGAGGTGCCCGAGGGGATTACCGCCGAAGGTCACCTGGCCGCTCTCTGCCAGGAAGGGCTCACCCGTCTGTATCAGGGCGATACCACGGAGGCTGGCGAGCGGCTAAGGTACGAGCTTGACGTCGTTGGGCAGACGGGCTTCGCCGACTACATTCTGGTGGTGAACGACTTCGCTCAGTACGCCAGGCAGAAGAAGATCCGGATGGCGATCCGGGGCTCGGCGGCGGCATCGATCATCCTCTACTGTCTGGGCGTGACGGAGATCGACCCGCTGGAGCACAAGCTGGTGTTCGAGCGGTTCCTGAACGTGGAGCGGCGGGAGATGCCGGACGTGGACATCGATTTCGCGGAGGACCGCCGGGACGAGATGATCCACTACGCGGCGGAGAAGTACGGCCATGACCGAGTGGCGCAGATCATCACCTTCGGCACGCTGGGGGCGAAGGCCTCCATTCGCGATGTGGGGCGCGCCCTGGGCATGACCTACTCGGACGTGGACCGGGTGGCGCGGCTGGTGCCCACGATGCCGGCCTCGTTCGGCGTGATGACGATCGACAAGGCGCTGGAGGAGGGGCCGGAGCTGCGCGAGGCGTACGGTGAGGAACAGACCCGCAAGCTGATCGACACGGCGCGCGCCCTGGAGGGGGTGGCGCGCCACGCCAGCACTCACGCCGCGGGGGTGGTGATAGCGCCGGAGCCTCTGGTGAACTTCCTGCCGCTACAGCGGCCCTCCTCAGGGAACGAGGAGGCGTTGCCGACGACCCAGTACGCGATGAATGAGGTAGCAGAGCTGGGCCTGCTGAAGATGGACTTCCTGGGGCTGACCAACCTCACTATCCTGGACCTGGCGGTGGACGTAATACGGGACACTCACGAGGTGGATGTCGATCTATCGAAGCTTGCGGACGGCGACGCTAAGACGTACGAGATGCTCTCGGCCGGCGACACGTTCGGCGTGTTCCAGCTGGAGTCGGGCGGGATGCGACGGGCGGTGCAGGAGCTACGGCCCACCTCGATCAAGGACCTGGCGGCGCTGGTGGCGCTGTACCGGCCGGGGCCGATGCAGCACATCTCCACCTACATCCGCGCCAAGCACGGCGAGGAGTCGGTCAGCTACCCTCACCGCGACTTGGCCGACACTCTGGACGAGACGTACGGGGTGATCGTCTACCAGGACCAGGTGTTGCACATCGCCCAGAGGTTCGCGGGGTACACGCTGGGCCAGGCGGACGTCATGCGCAAGGCGATGGGGAAGAAGATCCGCTCCATCATGCGGGCCGAGGAGGAGCGGTTTCTGGAGGGGGCGGCGGCCAAAGGGTACAGTCAGACGGAGGCGAAGTCGATCTTCGACCTGATCGAGCCGTTCGCCGGGTACGCGTTCAATAAGGCTCACGCGGTCTCCTACGCCACCCTGGCTTACCAGACGGCCTACCTGAAGGCGAACTACCCGAAAGAGTACATGACGGCGGTGCTCATCATGGCGGGCAACCACCCCTCGGGCGCCGCCCAGCGTGTCGCGGAGGCGTACTCGGAGTGCCGGCGTCGGGGGATAGACATCCTGCCGCCGGACGTGAACCGCAGCGGTGTGAACTTCCGCCTGGAGGCGCAGGAGGAGGGCGGCCAGGCGATCCGCTTCGGGCTGGCGGACATAAAGAACGTGGGCGAGGGCGTCGTGGAGGGGATCATCGAGGCGCGCGAGGCCGAGGGCGGGTTCGCGAGCGTGGAGGAGTTCTTCACGCGGGTGAACTACCGTCACCTGAACAAGCGGGCGCTGGAGAGCATGGCGAAGGCGGGCGCCTTCGATGCGCTCTGCTCGCGGAACGCGCTGCTGGGGAGCCTTGACCGGGCGATCACGATGGCGCAGCGCAGCCAGCGGCAGCGTGAGGCGGGTCAGGGATCGCTGTTCGATATGCTGGGGGAGGAGGAGAGGCCGGCGATGGGGCTGGGCATCTCCGCACTCGATGGGGACGAGGAGGAGACGTCGTCCGCCTTAAGCAGGCAGCGGCTGGCGTGGGAGAAGGAGCTTTTGGGGGTGTACGTGTCGGAGCACCCGTTCGCGGGGCCGGCGAAGGAGCTGGAGGGGCACCTGAGCTGCCGCCTGGGGGAGGTGTCGGCGGAGATGGCGGGGCGAGAGGTGGTTCTGGGGGGGACGGTGGTCAGCAGCCGCAGCCTTATGACGCGCAACGGGAAGCCGTTCCTGGCGGCGACGATTGAGGACGATACGGGGGACAGTCTGGAGATTACGGTGTGGCCGGACACGTACGAGCAGACGCGGGAGATGTGGGAGGTGGGGACGCCGGTGGTGGCGACGGTGCGGGTGCGGACTCGCGATGATCGGCTGCAGTTGGCGGTGCAGAGGGCGGTGGTGTACGAGGAGGGGAAGTTCGACCCAGCGTCGATTGTCGTGCCGCGCGGGAACGGGCAGGGGATGGGAAACGGGAGACCCTGGCAGGGCCAGCGGGAAACAGGGCCCCGCCCGAATAACGGGCCGCGGCGGCTTCGCATTGTGCTGGAGGAGACGGACGACCACGAGGGGGACGAGGAGCGGCTGCGCTCTCTGGTGAACGCGCTGCAGGAGTACGCAGGTGACGGGTTGGTGCAGCTATCGATACGGCAGCGGGACGGGGAGGAGGTGGCGCTGGAGCTGCCGCGGGCGCGGTACTGTCCGGAGCTGGAGCAGCGGCTGGGGGAGATAGTGGGACCGTGGGGGACGGTGGGGGCTTGACAAATACACGGAACCGTGTAGCACGTCTTGTAGCCTGTTGCGAAACTACTTGCGGGGGTAGAACAGGCCGACAATGATCCAAATGTTGGGGTAGTGATGGAGGGTGCCCACATAGAAGTGGGTATCATTCTTCTCGATCATATCCTTCTCGAATCTATCCCGGAACTTAGTCTCCCACAGATCAGCACCGTATTCCCTTCGGTATCGGCGATAGGACTGCCCTAACTCCCAATCCGTGCAGGTTAAACTGTGCCCTGGGCAATCTGATGCCTCGCATCGGAATTCGTACTTGAATCGGAAGGGTATCTTCTCAAGCTCGGTCGCTGGCATCTTGTTGAATAGCGTGTGCTGTCTTAGCCTCGCAAGCTGGTCAGGCGTCCATGTGGCTGCGTCAGGCTCC
>JADFKX010000178.1 GCA_022564695.1 Chloroflexota bacterium
GAGAGTCCAGTGCGAACAGCGGTTGGTCATAACGGCCTTGGCGGTAACGGGCCTCATCGCCGCGGACATAGACGCCGTCGCCGGGTATCTTCTCGCCCAGGCTGAACCACACACGGGCGCTCGGAGCCTCGGCGGCCAGCGCTCGCGCCTCCGTATCGTCGTAGTTGAAGACCGCCACGTCCTCCCTGGACTGGAAACGGAAGATGTTGTGCTTAAGGTCGCGGTAGTGATCCCAGGAGAAGCGGTCCAGGTGGTTGGGCGTGACGTTGAGCAGGCAGGCGACGTGCGGGCTGCGCGAGGTCATCTGAAGCTGGGTGTGGCTGACCTCCAGAACCACCCAGGTGTAGGCGCGGACCTCCGACAGGTGGTCCAGGAGGCCGACGCCGATGTTGCCCCCGACAAATACGGGCTTCTCGTCGGCCCGGAACATCTCGCCCAGTAGAGCGGTGGTGGTGGTCTTGCCGCTGGAGCCGGTGATGCCGACGACGGGGCCGGGACAGAGCTCCATGAACAGCGTGAACATCGACCAGACCGGGATGCCGCCGCGGAGGACGCTATCCAGAGCGGGCAGGTCCAGCGGCACGCCCTGCGAGACGAACACGGCGTCCGCGTCTCTCACCGCCTGCGGATCGTTACCGCCCAGCGAGAGGTGGATCGGCAGATCGGCAACCTCCTCCACGCGCTCCGCCAGCCGCTCGCGAGGCTTGGCGTCGCTAACGGTCACGTCGGCGCCGCGCGAGGCCAGGTAGCGGACGGCGTCCACCCCCTCAACGCCCAGCCCCACAACGGTGACTCGCTTATCGGCGAAATCCAGATCGGGCAGACGGTCAAGGTTTATCACGCTAGACCTCCATCGCCAGAATCGTGCCTACGATTGCTCCCAGGATGCCGATGAGCCAGAACCGTTGTACCACCTGCGGCTCGCTCCAGCCCAGCTTCTCGAAATGGTGATGCAGCGGTGCCATGCGGAAGATACGTTTGCCTCCGCTCAGCCGGTAGTACCCCACCTGGATGACGTCGGAGGCGCCCTCCAGAACGAAGACGATGCCGATGAGCGGCAGGACTAGCCAATGGCCGGTCATGAAGGCGACCGTAGCCAGACCGCCGCCCAGCGCCAGGGCGCCGGTGTCGCCCATGAACATCTGCGCCGGATGGCTGTTGTACCAGAGGAAGCCCAGCGCCGCTGCCGCCACGGTGAAGCAGAACGTGCCCAGAAACGTCTGATCCTGCATCAGGGCGATGATGCCGTATGAGCCGAAGGCGACGGCCGAGGTGCCCGCGGAGAGCCCGTCCAGACCGTCGCTGACGGCCACGCCGCCGGCGGTGAGGACGATGACGCCCACGGCGATCGGTATGTACCAGGCAGCGAGGTCGTATCGGCCCGCATAAGGCACGTTAACGTCGCTCAACCCTAGCCCCTCGTACAGGCCGAAGGCGGCGGCGAACCCGATGGCGACAAAGGCGACGAACTTAACCCTCTTGTTAAGAGCGCCCCATCCGCCTTTGGCGGACTGAAGGGAGCCCAGGTCGTCCAGAAAGCCGAGCGCGCCCAGCGCCGCCATCACCGCCAGCGGCAGGCCGATAGAGTATCTCCCGAACAGGTTGGCGGCGACGCTGAACCCGATGACCGCGGCCAGGATGAGCAGGCCGCCCATGGTGGGCGTGCCAGCTTTAACCTGATGGCTCTCGGGCCCCCACTCACTGATCTGCTTGCCCACCTTCAGGCGACGCAGCATCCACAGGAACGGCCTTCCCGCTATCGTCGTCACCGTAAGCGTCATCGCTCCCACCGTCAGGGCGTAGATCATGGCGCCACCAGCCCTTCGACAACGGCCTCCAGGGCCACCGCCCGTGAGGCCTTCACCAGCAGATGGTCTTCCGGTCGCAGCTCGTCTCGAAGGACGGGCACCGCGTCCGATGGGGAGTTGAGGAAGCGCGCTTCGGCGCCCGCCTTCAAGGCGGCCTCGTATAGCGGCCGTGCCGGTTCTCCGACGACGAGGAGGAGGTCGGTGCAGGCGGCGGCATGCTCGCCCACCTGTCGGTGGCCCTCCTCCGCGGCGGCGCCCAGCTCCCGCATCTCTCCCAGGAGAGCGATGCGGCGCGGGGGCAGCTCAGCCAGAAGGTCAAGGACGGCGAGCATGGACTGAGGGCTGGCGTTGTAGCTATCGTCCAGGACTGTGGCGCCGTTGGGCGTGTGCAGCACGCGGAGCCGCAGCTCCGGCCTCGCCTGCCGCAGCGCGCCCGCGATCTCGGTCAGGGTCATCCCCTCGGACAGCCCCACGGCGGCGGCGGCTAGGGCGGGGTAGATGTGATGGCGGCCGGGAAGCGGCGTCTCCACCTCCACCTGGGTATCGCCGTAGGTGAGGCGGAAGGAGATGCCGTCCAGGCCGTGGCCCTTGAGGTCGCTGCCGCGTACCTGGCACTGCTGCGACTGGCCGTAGAGCAGGACGCGGGCCCTGGTGCGGGAGGCCATGGCGGCGACGCGCGAGTCGTCACCGTTGAGGATCGCGATTCCATCGGGGTCCTCGGGCAGCGCCTCCACCAGCTCCGCTTTGGCGCTGGCGATGGCGCCCATGGAGCCCAGGCGCTCCATATGCACCGGCCCCACGTTGGTCACCACCCCTATCTGGGGCCGCGCGATCCGGCATAGCAGGTTGATCTCGCCGCGGCCATACATCGCCATCTCCAGGACGGCCCGCTTGTGGTGTGGGGTCAGTTGGAGCAGCGTCAGCGGCAGGCCGATCTCCGTGTTCAGGTTGGCGGCGCTCTTGAGCACCGGCCAGCGGGCGGCGAGTACGGCGGCGATAAGCTCCTTGCAGGTGGTCTTGCCCACGCTGCCGGTCACGCCGATCACGCGGACGTCCTGGCGGGCGCGCCGGTAGGCGGCGAGCCGTTGCAGGGCGGACAGCGAATCGCTCACCTGAAAGACGGCCACCCCCTCCGGCGCAGCCAGCGGGCGTTCGACCACCAGCCCGGACGCGCCTCTGGCGACGGCCTCGTCCACGAAGTCGTGACCGTCGTGATGCTCGCCGTGGAGGGCGAAGAACAGGTCTCCCCGCTCCACCTCTCGGGAGTCGATGACGGCGCGTTTGAAGGCGTCATCCACCGGGCCGCGCCCTGCGACCAGGAGTTCAGCCGTCCCCTGAACTACGCTATCCACCGCTAGCATCCGCCTAGGTACTAACCGACTATCTTATCTCCGAAACGAGATCGGGCTCCTGGGGCGCGATCTTGAAGTAGGCCAGCGCCTCTTGGGCTATGCGATCGAACGCCGGCGCCGCGACGACTGTGCCCCAGGGCAGCCCTTGCGGCTCATCGATCTTCACCAAGACCACAATCTGAGGGTCCTCCAACGGGGCGACGCCGACGAAGGAGGAGATGTACGCCTGATCCTTGTAGCTACCACCGGAAGCGATGTTGGCCGTGCCGGTCTTGCCGCCCACCTGGTAGCCCTGGATGTCCACCAGGCCAGGTGGGTATCCCTGCACTACAACGCCCATCATGTCAAGTAGGGTGCGGGCGGTCTCAGGGCTCACCACCTGCCGTATCATCTCCGGCTGGCTGGCCTGCGTCCCATTAGGGCTAAGGATCTCCTTCACCAGCATCGGCTTCATCAGCTTGCCGTCGTTAGCGAGGGCAGCCACGGCCATCGCCATCTGCAGGGGCGTGACGCTGATCCCCTGCCCGAAGCTGTTCGTCGCCATGTCCACCGGCCGCCAGTTGTCGGGGTCGTTTTCGGGGGTGCGAATGCGCCCGTCCACCTCGCCGCTCAGCCCCGAGCCGGTCGGCTCACCGAAGCCGAAGCGGTAGACGTAGTCGTAGAAGCCCTCTGAGCCTACCTGTTGGGAGAGCCAGGCGGCGCCGGTGTTAAGGCTCTTGGCCAGGATCTGGGTGACCGTCTGGGAGCCGTTGGCGCTCAGGTCCCAGTTTCTGATGCTCCAGCCGCTGACCTGGAACACACCTTCGTCGTACCACCACGTGTCGGGGGTCACAACGCCCAGGTCGATGGCAGAGGCCATCGTGACCAGCTTGAACACCGATCCGGGCTCGTACTGATCGGTGATAGCGCGGTTGCGGAAGAGCGCCAGCTTGGACTCATCGCTCAGGTCAAGCGTCGTGAGATCGAATGTAGGCCG
>JADFKX010000027.1 GCA_022564695.1 Chloroflexota bacterium
AGCACGTTATCATGGCGCTGCTCACCCACGAGGGCGGCGTCGCGCCCGCCATCTTCGAGCACCTCAAGGTGGACCGCGCCAAGCTGCGCGAGGCCGTCGCCGAGGCGCTGGCCAAGGCGCCCAAGCTCGCCTACGACGTGGTCCAGATATACACCACGCCGCGCATCGTGCGCATGCTGGAGGCGGCGAACGCGGAGGCGGAACGGCTGAAGGACGAGTACGTGGGTGTGGAGCACATCCTCATCGCCGTCGCCGACGAGCGGGAGGGTGATGCGGTGCGCATCCTGGACCGGTTCGGCATCGATAAAGAGAAGATATACCGTGCCCTGCAGGAGGTGCGCGGCGGCGCTCGCGTGGACAGCCCCACGGCGGAGTCCAAGTACCGCGCTCTGGAGCGCTACAGCACAGACCTGACGGAGGCGGCGCGTCAGGGCAAGCTGGACCCCGTCATGCACCGCGAGGACGAGATCAAGCGGGTGATGCAGGTGCTGAACCGCCGCACCAAGAACAACCCGGTGATAATCGGCGAGGCGGGCGTCGGCAAGACCGCCATCGCCGAGGGGCTGGCGCAGAGGATCGTGGCCGGCGACGTGCCGGAGAACCTGAAGGATAAGCGGGTGCTGGCGCTGGACATGGGCGCCATGGTGGCCGGCTCCAAGTTCCGCGGCGAGTTCGAGGAGCGGTTGAAGGCGGTCATGGACGAGATCAAGCGGGCGAAGGGAGAGATCATCGTCTTCATCGACGAGATCCACCAGGTGGTGGGCGCCGGCGCCGCCGAAGGCTCTATCGACGCCTCCACCATGATGAAGCCCGCCCTGGCCCGCGGCGAGCTTCAGTGCGTGGGCGCTTGCACTCTGGACAACTACCGCAAGCACATCGAGAAGGACGCCGCCCTGGAGCGCCGCTTCGCCCCCGTCTACGTGGACGAGCCCAGCCTGGACGACACGATCGAGATGCTCAAGGGGCTGCGGCCGCGCTACGAGGCCCACCACAAGGTGAAGATCGGCGACGAGGCGATCGAGGCGGCGGTGCGCCTGTCCGACCGCTACATCGCGGACCGTCACCTACCGGACAAAGCGATCGACCTGATCGACGAGGCGGCATCCAAGCACGTCATCGAGGCGCAGAGCATGCCGCCGGAGGTGCGCCGCCTCCAGGAGCGGGTGGACAAGCTGGCGCGCGAGGCGGAGGCCGCCGTTCAGCGCGAGGAGTACGAGGCGGCCGCCCACATCAAGACGGAGCTGGAGAACATCCGCGCCGAGTACGAGCAGCTGCGCTCCGGCTGGGAGAAGGACCACGTGGAGAGCATGAACGTGGAGGAGTCGGACATCGCGGATCTGGTGGCCAAGATGACCGGCATCCCCGTCGCCCGCATGCTGGAGGAGGAGAGCGAGAAGCTGCTGCAGATGGAGGAGCGGCTGCACGAGCGGGTGATCGGCCAGGAGACCGCGATCAGAGCCATCTCCGACGCGATCCGCCGCGCCCGCGCCGGGCTTAAGGACCCGCGCCGGCCCATCGGCAGCTTCGTATTCCTGGGCCCCACGGGCGTGGGCAAGACGGAGCTGGCGCGGGCGCTGGCCGCCTTCATGTTCGACAACGAGGACGCGATGATCCGCATGGACATGAGCGAGTACCAGGAGCGGCACACCGTGTCCCGTCTCATCGGGGCGCCGCCGGGCTACGTTGGCTACGAGGAGGGCGGACAGCTCACGGAGATGGTGCGGCGGCGGCCCTACCGCGTCGTGTTGTTCGACGAGATCGAGAAGGCGCACCCGGAGGTGTTCAACATCCTCCTCCAGATACTGGAGGACGGCCGCCTCACGGACGGCCACGGCCGTCCGGTGGACTTCCGCAACACGGTGATCATCATGACCTCCAACCTGGGCACGGAGGAGTTCCAGCGGACTCCCCTGGGCTTCGTCCCCTCGGGCAAGCCTAGCCAGTCGGAGAAGGATAAGCAGAAGAGCGAGGTGGAGAAGGCGTTGCGCAAGACGTTCCGGCCGGAGTTGCTCAACCGCATCGACGAGACGATAGTGTTCGACCCGCTGACGGAGGACGACCTGAAGCGGATCGTGGAGCTGCTGCTCAGCGATGTGCGGGAGCGGCTGACGGAGCGCCGGATCGGTCTGGAGCTGACGGAGGCGGCGAAGGAGGCGCTGGTGAAGGAGGGGTTCGACGCCGTGTTCGGGGCGCGGCCTCTGCGTAGGACGATCGAGCGGCGGGTGGCCAGCCCGCTATCGCGTCGCATTCTGGCGGGCGAGTTCGCTGAGGGCGACACGGCTCTGGTAGGCCACGCCGACGGTCCGGACGGGCAAGGCGAGTACACGTTCGAGAAGAAGAAGGCGCCCGTGAAGGCGAAGGCCGCGGCGAAGGCGAGCTAGGGGGCGGGCCTGCCTGCCAGTAGGCGGGGTAAAACGGATGATGGCGACCTGAAGGTCGCCGCTACACAGGTTCTAGCAGGCTCTGCCCCGCCGGAGTCTGCTTGGAAGCAGGCAGGGCGGACAGACGCTAGGCTTCTTTGGCGACGGGCTCGGGCTCGGCCTCGTTGCGGCGCAGGGAGGGGACGCGGGCACGTAGGAAGGCGGGGGCGCTCTCCTGGACGCGCTCCACGGCCTGGCGCACCTCGCCGAAGCTGCGGCGGACCACTTCGCGGCCCTCTCGCTGGGACTCCGCCACGTCGTCCAGCATCTCCTGCCAGAGGGCTATCCGGCGTGCCTGGTCGTTGGCCAGGACCTCGGAGGCGGACTCGTACAGGCCGACTACGTCGGTCGGGCGCTGGGCCCAGCCTCGGCCCACGTTGGTCCAGTCGTGAGCGCCCTGACGTGTGGCCTCGACCACGCTGCGCACGAACCGGTAATAGCGTTCGTTGATGCCCTTGATCGTGTCGAATCTGGCTTCCTGACGTTCGATGATCGTCTCCAACAGGCGGTCGATGCTTTCGCGGGTGGTCATATTCTCGCTCCTTGGGGTGCTCTCGCGGGTGGTCGCCTTCCATTACACCCCGCAGGCGGAAGCGATGTCAACGGCAAATTGGGTCGGGGCGATCGATTCCCAGCAGATCATTCTGTCATAATGATATGGGCAGGGCGGCTCTGCGCTTCTGATCGCCGGTTCGCCGCGAATGCAAGGAGGCGAACAGATGGCATTGTGGGAGTACAAGGTCGCTTATGTAGACTTCCGGGGACGCATATCCTCGGAGGGTTCGGAGTTCATCCGCCAGCCGGGTGAGCACCGCACGTCGTTTGTCCGGCGCTACCTGGACGTTCTGGGCCAGGAGAGCTGGGAGTTGGCTACGGTGCAACCCTTACGATACGAGGCGAGCTACTTTGTTCTTAAGCGGCCCGCGAAGGCCGCGAAGAAGGAAGGTTAGTCCGTCTACAGCGGATAGTAGGTCTGGTTTGACGCGCGGCTGACGGCGATGAGAACGGGGCCGCCCTGCGCCCGGCGACTCGGACGCGCCGGTTTGCCTGGCGGAGCCAGATTGCGTCCCCTATAATAGATACAAGCAGGGCCTTTCTAGTGAAACATATCTTTGCGCATAGCTTTCGGTAGCGACGAACGGACGCACCTGGTCGACTTTGTCGAGCAGGCGCTGCGTAACCGGGGCCATCAGGTAGAGCTGGTGGGGCCGCCGGCAGGCAAGCCGTTGCAATGGACGGAGGTTGCCGGCGCCGTGGCTGAGCGGGTGTCCTCCGCTCAGGCCGATGAGGGTGTGCTCTGCTGCTGGACGGGCACCGGCGTCTCAATAGCGGCGAACAAGGTTCCCGGAGTGCGGGCCGCGCTCTGCGGCGATGCAGAGACCGCCCGCGGCGCCCGTGCCTGGAACGACGCCAATCTGCTCTGCCTCAGCCTGCGTACTACCACTGAGGCTGTGGCAGGAGAGATCCTGGAAGCCTGGTTCTCCGCGTCCCTTGATGAGAGCGAGGCGGAGAATATTGAGAAACTCAAGAAGATGGATGGACGATACCGGTCGCGGGACGTACTTGCGTCTGCAGAGGGGAAGAAGGGGAGGGTTTAGTGGCAGAAGAGCGGCAGAGAAGGCGGCGCGGCCGCCGGCGTGGTGGCGGCGGTGGTCATCCTTCCGACAGGCCCACCGAACAGCGGCCGGAAGAGGGTCAGACCGAGGAGCGGCCGGAAGAGGCCGAGCCCCAATCAGTTGAAGAGAGCAGCCCCCCGTCACGGCGTAGGTTCTTTTTCGGGCGGCGCCGTGGCCACGAGGGGGAGGCGGGGGAGAAGGCGGAGCGCGGTCACGGGGAGCGCGAGGAGAGACAGGCGGCCGGAACGCCTGCGCACATCTCGCCGCTCAGCTTCTGGCGCCGTGGTCGGTCCCGCACTTATCGTGAGCAGCCGGTGCCCAAGCAGACCATGGGGCGGACGTTGCGCCGCCTCCGCGGTATGTACTTGCCGCCCTGGGTGCCGGTGATGTTCATCGTCGTCGTGGTGTTCGGCATCCTTGGGGTGCTGTTCGTCGTGCGCGGCGTCACCGGCGCGCCTCGCAACGGTGACCACTGGCACGCTACCTACCAGACCTTCATCTGTGGCCAACGTCAGCCCCACTTCCCTATCTGGGAGGCCAGCCAAGGCATCCACACCCACGCCGACGGCATCATCCACATGCACCCCTTTACCCCTTCTGGGGAGGGCGCCGGCGCCCGATTGGTCAAGTGGTTCGAGTACGGCGGCGGTAAGCTCACTCAGTCCGAGTTGAGGAAGCCTGGTAGCCGCGAAGAGTTCAAGAACGGCGACCTGTGCGACGATGGCCGCGAAGGCTTCGTCCAGGTGTTTGTGACGACCCCGGACATCGGCGTTGAGGAGAAGCTGGAAGACTGGAGCCGCTACATACCCCAAGACGGCGATCGCGTCCGCATCGTGTTCGGTCCCGAGGCGGAGGCGGGTCTGGTTGAGCAGGAAGACCGGACGGTGATCCCTGAGAGCGAGGCGGCGCGAACGGTGGAGATTGAGGTGACGGGCGCCGAGGGTGATGCCGCCTTTGTTCCCGATTCGATAGAGCTTGGGCCCGGTGAGACCGTTAAGCTGCTGGTGAGAAACACGGGTTCGATATCACACAGCGTGCGCGTGGAGGGCGCCGACGGCCTATACGAGACCAGTGACGACTTTGTAAGCGAACCCGAGATCATCCAGCCGGGGGAGGAAGGATACCTCATCGTCCGCTTGGATGAGGTGGGCGAGGTCGAGTTTAAGGACCCGACTGCCCCGGGCGCCATCGGCACGCTAGTGGTGACGGACGAGCCGACGGGGGAGGTTACGGATGCACCCGAGGAGGTTGATGTCACGTTTGACGTGTCGATGGGCGATAACTTCTTCGAGCCCAGCGAGCTGGAGGTGGAGGCGGGTCAGACGTTCCGCATTAACCTGACCAACGCCGGCGAGTTCATCCACAACCTACGCATAGCGGGGGCCGATGGCGAGTTCGAAACCGGGGACGACCTGGTGTCTACACCGAAGTTCCAGACAGGCGGGGAGTCCGGGGAGCTGGTGGGCCAGATCGATAAGCCAGGCGTTTACAGCTTCCGCTCTGACTCTCAGTCTACCGAGATGACGGGGACGATCACGGTCAAATAGGGGGTGGCAGGCGTCCCTCGATCGTAGCGGGTGCTTGGCAGGATGCTCTATCGCGCCGCCCGTTGGCTGCTAACGCGGCTGCTGTTCGTCTTTCTCGTCTCGCTGGCGGTGGTCGTGTTCGCGCGGCAGTTCATGGACGGCACCAGCGATAGCGGCGACATCGAGGAGCCCTCGTCAGAGATAGCGGGGCCATCCATCGGGGACCACTGGCACGTCGCCTATAAGGTCTACATCTGCGGTGAGCTCCAGCCGGAGTTCGCCCTTTGGCAAGGCGGCATACACACGCACGACGACGGTATCATCCACATCCATCCGTTCCTGCCCTCAGAGGAGGGCGAGGGTGCCCGCCTGGTGAAGTGGTTCGAGTACGGCGGCGGCAAGCTCACCCAGTCCGAGATGAGGATGCCGGGCAGCCGAGAGGAGTATAAGAACGGCGATGAATGCCCTGGCGGCGCAGAGGCTGTGCTACGGGTGTTTGTGGACGGGGAGTGGTTGGAGGACTGGAGCGAATATATTCCCCAGCACGGAGACCGCGTCCAGATCGAATTCGGGGAAGTGGCGGCTGATTAGAAGTCGGTTCAGGAGCGCTGTTAGATATGGTTATTGTAACTGAAGGGGCTGCGAGACCGTCATCTTGACAGACCCCGTGCGGGCTTTATACTGATGGCGCCTCTAAGGGCCGCGGCGAGATGTGGTGGTGAAGGGAGTAGAGGAGAAGATATGCCGGTAGTGACCATGTCCGGGACGATAGCCAGCGGCGCCCACGAGATCGGGCGGGCAGCAGCCTCTCTCTTGGGGACAGACTACGTTGACCAGCAACTGCTGGTGGATGCGGCCAGGCGGCTGGGCGTTCCCCTGGATGTTATGGCCGAACACGACGAGCGCTGCTCCAGCCTTGGCGAGCGCCTGTCGAGAATGCTGCGCGGCTTCCTTGAGCGGTCCGCCGCTGGAGGTGATCCGTTAACCGGAGCAGGCGGGCTGGAAGTCCTGCTGGGCCGTACGTACGCGGATATGGCGCTGGAGCGCGAAGAGCCGGAGATCAGCGATTCCCTGTACATGAAGACGATGACGGCGATCATCCGCGAGTTGGGGGACCGTGGAGATATCGTGGTGCTGGGGCGAGGGTGTCAGATGATCCTGCGTGGTTTGCCGGAGGCGCTTCACGTCCTGACTATCGCTCCCGAGGAGTTGCGCATCGAGCGTCTCGCTGCACGCGAGGGGATGTCGGTGGAGGATGCGACGCAACGAGTCCACAACAGTGACAAAGCCCGAGGCACTTTCCACCGCAAGTTCTGGAAGGTGGATGTGAGCGACCCATCGCTGTACGACATTACGCTTGAGACCTCGCGGTTGTCGTACGAGGTAGGGGCGGAGTTGGTGGCGGGGGCGGTGCGGTCTAACGTGGGTCCAGGTTAGGTAGAGGTTCGCTCAGGCGGGCGAGCACTGCCCGCAGGTGCTCCTCCGCGCGGTCCAGACGCGCCTGCATACCCCAGGGATTCCCCGGCGCTAAGGGCAGGCCCCAGCCGCGGGCTTCAGCCCCTTCGCCGACCACCTCCAGGAAGCCCCTGGCCTGTGACGACTCCGCGCCGAACAGGGTGATCAGCATGAGGTGGGTAACGTCCGCCCACTGGCCGTAGTCATAGGAAACGGGGCCGCCGCCGCGTAGTCGCGGGAGCAGGTCGAGGCGGCGTTGGATCTTCTCTTTGGGGGACGCCATCGCACTGCCAGACTAGCGCAGTGAAGAGTGGGAACGCAAGAGCGTGTCCGTGCGGCGTTCGCGGTAGTGGCTTCTCCCCGTCTAAAAGAAGTCAGAGGGGTGTGGCGGGTAGTCGGTGGCCAGGATACGGTCCGCCAGGGCGGCCGCCTTGGGGTCGCTGGCCTCGGCCAGGCCGGAGCGGGTGGCCTCAGTGGGGCGTAGGAAGCCGTTGTACATCGCGGCGAAGGCGGCTGTGTCCGTGGAGAGGTCAGCCGCGCCGTCGGCCTTGGTGGCGGCGAGCTGTCCCCCGGAGGACTCTATGCGCCAGACGCCCTGATTCCAGGGCGCGGACGGGTCGGAAATGTGGATAGTGAAGGCGCCCTCGGGGGCCGCGGTGGCGGCGGGCCGGGCGGCGAACGCCTTCTCCAGATCAACTAGGCGAAGCATGAAGCCGTCCAGTATCTCCCGGCTAATTCGATCCGGCTCCTCGACTATGAGGGACAACGGCTCATCGACGGTTCCGAACCAGGTTATCCTCGCGGCCACGTCGTGAGCCAGGAGATAGCGGAGGAGGCCGGAGTAGGCGTTTGTATCCAACGCGATCAGCTCCTCCACGTAGAGCTGGTCGATGGACGGAGCGTCCGGAGGCTGCTCGCTGGCGCTGTGGTAAACGATATAGCCGCTGGGCTGGCCTTGGCCGTTGGCCCAGACGGCCACGTCGTTCAGCTTCCGCTTGCTTTCGTAGATGCGCCGGAACGTGGCTTCCTTCCACCAGCGCTCGTCTCGGTTCAGGTAGCCGTTGCGGTGCGCGGCGAACCGCTTGTACACGTCTGCGATCGCCGGCCACTCCTCATCCGTAATACGGTAGCTGTGGCCTTCGGGCCGGACGGCGCTCACCGGGGCGATCTCCTTTGGCTTGAACTTATAGGAGACGGCGTTTGAGGCGGCCATCCAGCCATAGCGCCGGTAGAGGGAGAAGTGAGGGGTGTAGAGCGACGATAGCGGCTGGCCCTGCTCTCGCATGACGGCGAGGGAGTGGCGCAAGAGCTGGCCGACGTAGCCCTTGCGGCGGTGCTCCGGCAGGCAGGCCACGCCGGAAATGCCACCCAAGGGTATGGAGGCGCCGTGGATGAACGTCTGCAGGGGGAATATCCGGAGGCAAGCCGCCATCTGGCCATCGTCGTACAGAGCCAGGGCAGTCCCCATCGACTCTACATGCTTCAGCCGCCCCTCTTGGGAACGGTCGCCGGTGAAAGAGTAGGCGAGCAGGAAGTGTGTGGCTTCGAGGTCGTCTTCGCTAATAGGGCGTATCTCGGTGGCCATCGTGGGATAGATTATAGCCCGATGTGGCGGCACGGTCACGGGCGGCCGGCTCCGGCTGGACTTTCAGGTGGCGTGGGATTCCTCCCGCCACGTCGCCCTTTTCGTTTGACCGTCGATAGGCCCATCGCTATCATATGGTGCGGGTTTAGGAAGCGGAACCTATCTAAATAGCGAGGGCATATGGCGCCATCCACGGAGTTCCCCGGCAACGTCTTCTACGCGATCATCTTCTTCGGCTTCATCCTCTTCTTCATCTATTCGGCGGTCATTCGCTACCGCTGGTTTCTGCGCGGCCAGTGGGTCAACCGCTTCGGCGATCCGATCCGCCGCGCGGTAGGCCTCATCCCCTCGGTGTTGGGTAACGTCCGTGTGGCGCGGCGGCGCAAGTACTGGTACTCCGGCGTGCTGCACAGCTTCATCTGGTGGGGGTTCATCGTCCTCCAAGTGCGGACGCTCAACTTCCTGCTCAACGGCATCCACGAGGACGCCAGCTTCCAGAGCCTGCTGGGCGACGTGTACACGGGTATCCGGCCGGTCCTGGACGTCTTCAGCCTAATCGTGATCGTCGGTGTGCTGATGGCGGCCTGGCAGCGGTTTTTCTGGCGGCCGCAGAGGATGACGCTGAACATCGACGGCTGGATCATTTTGGGCCTGATCGGCTGGTTGATGGTGACCGACATATTTACCAACAGCGCCGCGATAGCACTAGGCCACACGGAGAATCCTGAGTTCTCGTTTGCGGCCTATGGCTTGGCGGAGCTGTGGAACGGGATTGGCTTCAGCGGACAAGCCATGGAGCTGTTCCACGTCTTCTGGTGGTACTCGCACCTGGTGGACTTCCTCGTGTTTCTAGTGTACCTGCCGTACTCCAAGCACTCGCACGTCCTCACCGTTGTGCCCAACGTCTACTTCCGTTCCCTGGAGCCCAGCGGCGTTCTTCAGCCGATCAAGGACTTCGAGACGGCGGAGAACTTCGGGGTGGGCAAGGTGGAGCAGTTCAACTGGAAGCAGTTGATGGACTCCTACACCTGTACGGAGTGCGGCCGCTGCACCGACGCCTGCCCGGCCAACCTCACCGGTAAGGCGCTATCCCCCAAGCAGATCATCGTTGACATCCGCCACCTGATGGAGGAGCAGGTCCCTGCCCTCTCGCCTACCACTCACCGGCCGGAGCAGCCGACGCCCCTCATCGACAAGGTGGGCTTCGATCCGATCTGGGACTGCGTGACCTGCGGCGCTTGTGTGGAGGAGTGCCCGGTATACATCGAGCATGTGCCAACGATCATGGACATGCGCCGCTATCTGGTGATGGAAGAGTCGAAGATGCCGGAGACGGCGCAGGCCGTCCTGACGCAGCTGGAGCAGCGGGGCCACCCCTGGCGGGGGACCCAGCTCACCCGCACGTCCTGGATTGAGGAGATGGCGGCGGATGGGGTGGAGATCCCGATGTTCGATGGCAGTCAGGAATACCTGTTCTGGGTGGGCTGCTCCGGCGCCCTGCAGGAGCGCAACGTGAAGGTGACCAAGGCCACGGCGCGTCTGCTTTTGGAGGCGGAGGTGAGCTTTGGGGTGCTGGCCAACGAGGAGGGGTGCTCAGGCGACCCGGCGCGCCGCCTGGGCAACGAGTACTTGTATCAGATGCAGGCCCAGGGCAACATCGACGTGTTCAAGGCGAAAGGGGTGCAGAAGATCCTCACGATGTGCCCCCACTGCTTTAATACGATGGAGCACGAGTACCCTCAACTAGAGGGGCGCTTTGAGGTGATTCACCACTCCGTGTTCCTGGAGCAGCTCGTCGCCCAGGGGAAGCTGCGGCCCGATGGAGCGAACGGCCTATCGGAGAAGATCGCGACGTATCACGACCCCTGCTACATCGCCCGCCACAACGATATCCTGGACGAGCCCCGACGGCTCCTCGCCTCCACGGGGGTGAAATCGCAGGAGATGAAGCGCTGTAAGAAGGAGACGTTCTGCTGCGGCGCCGGCGGCGGCCATATGTGGGTGGAGGAGAGCGGCGGCAAGCGCATCAACCACGCGCGGACGGAGGAGGCGTCGGAGACAGGCGCGGACATCGTCGCGGTGGCCTGCCCATTCTGCATGCAGATGTTTGAGGAGGGCGTTGGCTCCGTGCCGCAGGCGGCGGAGAAGGGGATGCAGGTGCTAGATCTGGCGGAGCTGCTGGACATGTCGATGACCTATAGCAAGCTGCCGGCCGCGGCCGCATCAGCAGACCCCCCAGCGGAGCAGCCGTCCGCCTCGGATGAAGGCTCAGGGACTGAAAGCGGGGATTAGGACGGTCATCTCCGCGGGCGATAGAGTGCGCGGTCGCCATCTGCGGTGACACGGGACATGAGAGCGGATTCCTCAACTTCGGGACGTATTCTTGCGGTCGTCACCGACCTCATGCTCGAGTCGCGGATTAGGGAAAAGGCGCGCGCCATGGACTACGACGTCAGCGTTGTAAGCACGGCCCAGGCTGTCCGCGATGCCGTGGACTCAGCCCCGCCTGATCTGCTGGTGCTGGACCTACAGGCGGAGGGTCTTCCCTGGCGGGAGGCGGTGGCGGCAGCCAAGGAAGCGGCCGGCGGCCCCGTCCCCGTTCTCGCCTACGGCCAGCACACCAAGCCCGACGTTCTACGCGCCGCCCGAGACGGTGGTTGCGACAAGGCCGTGCCCCGGTCTCAGCTCATGGAAGAGTTTCCGGCGCTCATCGAGCAAGTGCGGCGACGGAGGTAGATCACAGGCTCTAGGGCCCCGTGACCGTCGACTGGTCCACGGGCGTCGTCGCCGGGCGGTAGAGGCGGCGGATGCGCACCGCGTTGCGGCGGCCATGGCGGGCCAGCGCTTTCTGGAACTCCGCCAGCCGCTGCTGGCCCCAGGTCAGGTAATCGCGCCAGACGTCCTGACCGCCCACGTTCACGCGGTTCGTCGCGAAGGATGCCCACTCCAGGGCGGCGTAGGCCCCGGCGCCCGTCGCTACCACGTCCTCGAGCCGCTCTGGCAGCGTCGATGTCGTAGCGTCCAGGGTGTGGAGCTTGGTGTAGTAAACGTTGACGTCCTCCGCCGAGCCGGGTGCGGAGTCGACGAGCATGGTGAGGGTGGAGAGCCAGACGGAGTAGGGCACGTACGCGGGCGGGTAGTCGCCCACGGGGTGCTCCACCGCCTCGATCGCGACCAGGTCAGCGAGTCCGGTGATCGATAGGTCGCGGCTGTCCGGGGTAGTGGTGAGGGTGGTCTTAGCCTCCAGCGGCGCCGAGAGGCTGAACTCGCGGACGGTGCGCTGGATATGGCGGTCCAGCTCGGCGTCGGTCCAGCGCTCGTTGGTGGCGTCTTCGTCGTGCAGGTCGCTGCGCAGGCGGTCGCGCATCTCGGTCAGGTTCATCTGTCATTCCTCCGTCTGGCGGTATCCACGTCGTGCCCGCTTACAGCTGGGCGAGGAGTTGGTCGCGGGCGGTGTTGATGGCGGCTTCGAGTGTGGCCTGGGCGTCGCGTTGTTGCTGTTCTTGGAGGGTGCGGACGGTGGCGGTGAGGTCTTCCGTGATGGCGAGCTCCTTGTGATGGAGGTCTAGCCATTGCTCGACGGTGAGGGCCTGGCCGGTGTTGGCGTTGTGGGTGGTGGTGATCTTCTGTAGGGCCGTGATCTCTTTGGTGGTGAAGGTGAAGGTGAACTTGGGCATTGCGTTGCTCCTTTACACTAGCCTGGCTGTGCGGTCGCCTTCCCAGCTGACGCGGGCGCCGATGACGCGGATGTTGGAGGTGTCGCTCTGGAAGCGGACGGCGACGTAGTCGCCAGCGGCGACGCCGGTGAAGAGGCTGCCGATGCCTGAGATGTCCCACTCGGTGACGTCGTTGATGGTGACGGACTTGGTCTGGTTCAGGGACTGGCGGGTGTCGGCGTTGTAGTCCTCGCCGACGGCGGAGACGGAGACGTCGAGGTCGGCCTGGACGGTCTCGGTGGCGTCGGGGATGATGACGATGCTAAAGCTGTTCAGGCCGGTGAAGTCGGGTGGTATCTTCCAGACGAAGTGGATGGTCTGTGCGGAGGTGAGGGCGAACAGGGGCCAGTCGTCAAGGAAGGTGAAGGCGGGGCCGAAGGCGTTAGGGGTCTGGGGTTGGATAAACTGCTCGCGTGTGGCGTCGACCTTCATCTGGCGGAGGGTGGGGGTGGCACCCTCGGCGACGTAGAGCGGTGTCTCTTCGGTGGCTGGGGTCCACTCGCCGCGTCCCAGTAGGCGGAGCTCGGGGCCGGTGCCGAGCTCAAGAAGCCGGGCGATGGTGCCGCCGGCGATCGCGCCCATGTGGATGCCGTACCTGTTGGTCGCTCCGGTGATGGGATCGACCTTGATGCCGTAGGCGTTGGTGACGCCGGACTGCCCGGCGGAGGGGTCTTCGACCTCGACGCCCCGACAGTCGACGCCCATGGTGCCGCTGAACGTGGAAACGGCTCGTAGGTGGATGCCGCGTTGGAGTGTGGCGCGGACGTTGGTGGCGAAGACGGCACCGGCGAGGACGCTGATGCCGGTGATCTCGCTGGCTGGGGAGACGAGGTTGCGGTTAGAGAAGGCCTGAAACTCCAGGCCGATCACGCGAGCCGTGTGGGTGCCGCCGCTTTGGGTGGCGGCCTTTCCTGACAGGCCGATGAAGTCGATGTTGCCTGGGCTGCTGCTAAGGCCGCCCCTGTCGATGAGAGCGCCGGTGCCGAGGGCGTTCTTTGCTGACACGATGCTTGCGTCGGCAGAGGGTGTCGTGCCTTCTATGGCGAGGCCCGCGGACGTCTTGACGTCGCCGGTGAGCGTGAGGTGGGGAGAGCTGGTGGCGAGGAGGATGCGGGCGGCCCCGCCGGAGTCCTCGAGGACCTGGGAGGAGGCGAGGCGGAGGCCGGCGTTGAACGTCTGTAGGGCGGCCCGCGTCTCGGCCTGGGCGAGGCGGGCGTAGATGGCGTGGTCGTGGTCGCCGAGTCCGGTGAGCGCTCCGTGGTCGGTGCCGCCGCCGCCGGTTGACCGCTTGACGCCGGTGGCGGTGATGCGGGTGTGTTCGGTGAGGGCGGTGCCGTTGCCGCCGCCATTCTCCATCTTGGCTTTGAGTTCGACGGGCGTGTTGGCGGCGGTGGTTGTGATCTTCCAGCGCTGGGGGACGGTGGCGGCTTCGGGTGATGTCTCTCCTTTGAACGTGGCGTCGGCGGGCTCTTCGGTGCCGGAGTCGTTGACGAAGAGGGCGCCGGTCATGAAGCCTGGGTTGGTTGCGCCGCGATCGAAGCGGAAGGTAGCCTCGATGAGCCAGTCGCCTGGGGTGGGTAGGAGGAGACGGACTTTGGTGCTGTCGCCGTCGCCGACGATGGACTGGTAGGAGGTGGTGAGGGTGAGGGTTGATGTGGCGCTGGCGACGAGGATTTCGCCGACGGAGGGTAGCGCGCCCTGGATGGCGATGATGACGGCGTCGTCCTGGTTGGAGGGGTCGAGAAACAGGACGGTACACTGGCGGCCGGTGACGACGTCCGCGGGCGGGATGTTGGTGGCGACGCGGACGGCGTCCAGCCAGACGGCGAGGGAGCCGGCGATCTGGACGGCCGCTTTGTGGGCGGCATCGTCGTAGGACTTGACGATGGCTCTTCTGAGTTCGGACACGGGGCGGTCTCCTGGGCTAGGGATGGCCGAAGGGCCGGCCGGGGTGGGCCGGCCCTTCGGCAGTGCCTATGCGGCTACGGTCGCACTCCGATAAGCCGGGCCAGCTTGACGGTGTTGAATAGGGCGAGCGAGGTGTACCACTTGATGCGGGTACGTGTGGCGTCCTTGGTCTCCAGGGAGCCGACGCGCTCCACCCGGAGGCCGCCGGGGGCGGTGAGGCCCACGAGAGCACCTTCGCCGGTCTGGAAGGCGTAGATGGTGGAGCAGTCCGTGCTGGTGCCCACGGTCTGGGCGTCGGAGATGTAGTCGGAGACGCCGATGGGGATGGCGTCGTAGAACTGGAGCATCTGGCCGAACTCGTCGCGGTCTGTCTCGAGGAAGGAGCCGGCGGAGCGGGCGAGCTTGTTGAGGATGCGGCGGGAGCGCCGGCTCATGAGGAGGAGGTCCGGCTTGCCGCCGAGGACGGTATCGATGAGCTCGTCCAGCTTGTCGAGGGTGAGGGAGCCGCCGTTGACGCCCATGGTGAGCTCCTGGGAGGGGTCTGTGAGCTGGTCAAGGCCGTCGAACTCCTTGGGGTTGAGGGTCTCGTCGCCGGTGATGAAGGTGTCTTCGAAGAGGGTGCGGACGGCTTTCGCCTTGAGCTCGACGACGGCGGCTTCGAGGTCCTGGACGTTGGAGCGGGTGGCGATGAGGAAGTTGTCGATGTCGGCGTCGCCGCCCATGATCTTGAGGGTGACGGTCTGCTGGGTGAAGGTGGGTGTGGACTCCGTCCAGGTGTCGCCGACGTCGAAGAAGCCGGCGGAGGGTGCGGTGGCCTCGCGGTTGTAGGTGAGGCCGTTGCCGATGATCTCGATGAAGGGGAGGCGCTGGAGGACGGGGGAGTCCTTGACGATGGTCTCGATGACGCCCTGGAGGAGGACGTCGTTGGAGAGCTTTGCGGCTTCGGCGAGGGTGAGGGCCATGGGGCGGGAACCTCCTTAGTTTGTACCCTCACCCTGGCCCTCTCCCTTTGAGGGAGAGGGTAGGGCGGGGTTTGATTGAGATTGCGGTTTGGATGGGGGCGTTAGATTGATGTGGCGCGAATTCGAAGAACGAATGGGGCGGTGGCTATTGGGAATGAGGGTCACTGTGCCGGAAATGGGTTGGTTGTTCCGGACGGACGGGCCTTCCAGCGTCAGCAGGGAGGCGCGGAGGAGGTTTGCCAGGAGGGTGACGGCGACGGTGCGGGCGCGGGCCTCCCGGCGGCGCTGGCGTCTGGCGAGGCGGTTGAGGGCTTTGCGGGCGTCCGGGACGAGTGATAGGGCGAGGGCGAGCTGCTGGAGCTGGCGGGAGTTCTCCCCGTGCCTGAGGGCGTTAAGGTTGCCCTTGGGGGCGCCGGCGCCGGGGCGTCGGCCGCCCCTTCGACTGGGCTCAGGGCAGGCGCGCTTGGAGCGGGAGGGCCGGGAGCCGTTGGTGGTGGACATTTCGCCCCGATATTAGAACGCGTGCGCGGCATCTGGTAGGGGGATGTGGCAGGGGGGAGTGGGGACAGTGGACAGAACCCGGAGCCGGGGAGTCCAGACGGGCGCAGCGAGCCGCGCCCCTACACCCCGCCCCCCTGCCGCAAATCGCCCCTACGCACCTACAAGTTCGATGGGTTTTCCGGGTCCTCGTCCCAGCGCAACGGGTTGTCGCGGATGTACTGGCGGATCCGGCCCAGTTCCTGCTCGTCCCGGATGACGCGTTCGTAGTAATTGCGTTGCCAGAAGGGGAGACCGGTCCGCTTCAAGATTTGGTTCGCCCGGATGGCGGATAATGACTTGAAGGCCAGAACCACGTCGCCCAGC
Organism: Chloroflexota bacterium; assembly: GCA_022564695.1. GTDB lineage: Bacteria > Chloroflexota > Dehalococcoidia > SM23-28-2 > RBG-16-64-32 > JADFNQ01. The sequence goes on from JADFKX010000027.1 coordinate 16,053, forward strand.
GCAGGCCGCGTGCGGTTCGTAGGGGCGCGGCTCGCCGCGCCCTCCAGCTCCCCTACCTCTCCTAGAACCACGATCGCGTGCA
>JADFKX010000179.1 GCA_022564695.1 Chloroflexota bacterium
TGTTTACGGTGGGCGCCGGCTCTCGCATCCCGGAGCACCGTACGCCGGTGCCCGGCCTCTACCTGGCTAACATGAGCCAGATCTACCCCCAGGACCGAGGCCAGAACTACTCCATCCTCCTGGGCGAGACTATCGCCGAAACGGTAGCCGCGGACCTGGCCCGCGCGTAAGGTGACGCGGTACCGCCTCTTCCATTGACCCCTGGGTTGGCCCTGCTTAAGATTGGCTCATGCGGCGGAGCCTGCTCCCTATTGCTCTAGCGACTACGGCCATAATCGCCGCCTGTGGGGGTGGGGGCCAGGAGGAGACGGCCTCCCAGGGGAACGTTTTCCAGAACCCCGGCCTTGAGGAAGGCCGTGATCCCTGGTTTTCCCTTCGCGAGCCCGAGTTTATCCTCTCTGAGGATGTCGCCCGCACGGGCGAGGCCAGCGCCCTCCTGCAAATGCGAGCCGACCCTCAGCAGGAGGAGACCAAAGTATTCTACCTGGTGCAGGAGGTGACCACGGAACAGCTCCCCGAGATCCTCTCCGGCCACTACCAGGTCACCGCCTGGACGCCTGGAACGCGTCTCCAGTACCTACAGTTCGCGGTGATAGTCTTCGGTGCGGACAACCTGCCCGGTGGTTACCCGAACCACCAGATCCGCTACATCCTGGCCGGCATCGACGAAGAGCCCTTCGCGATCGACAACGCCCACTTCGTCTTCCTGGGCGGCGAAGACCCACCCCTTGAGCAGTGGGTCCCCTTTGAAGCGAACGTCAGAGACGACTTCGAGAGGCTTTGGGGCGCCGCACCCAAGGGCTTCGAAAAGATCCGCGTCCTGTTTGAGGTGCGCTACGATAGCAAGGCCCCCGGCGAATCACCCGAGGCCGACGTCTACTACGACGACCTCTACTTCGGCCCTCCGTCCTGAGCGGGCATCCGGTAGATCGTCACGCCCTCGTTCTCGAACACCGGCGTCATGAACTCGCGGAACTTCTCCAGGCCGTCTCCTCCGTACTTCTCGCGCTCCAGCCGACCGACGTAGACGTACTCAACGTCGTACTTGTCCAGAAGCGACCTGGCGGTCTGGACGTCCATCGTGGTGTAGATCGTCTCCACCTCCTTTGGGCGCTCCGTGAATGGTGTGCCTGAGCCGTCGATTCTGGGGCGGCCACGCCACTGCAGCTCGTGGTTGAGCCAGCCGATGACGGTGGGTAGGCCGGTGCGGGATGAGATCCGGGCGGAGTCACTGAAGTCGCCGCCGAACGCCTCGAGGATCACGGGCACCCCGGAGACGTTTTCGTTCAGCCACTCTATCGCCTCGTACTCCATCGGCTCGCCCCGCTGGACGTGAACCAGACCGTTCAGGCTCTGATCGTTACGGAACCCGTCCGTGCGCTCCAGGGCGACCGTGACCGGATAGACCAGGGCAAGGCCGAGAATAGCCACGGTCGCACCCAGCCAGGCCAGGCGCCGCCAGACCTGAGGCGGCGACGCGTCTCGCGCCGCCGCGGCGGCGTAGGCGACGATAGAAGCGCCGGCGACCAGGATCCCCGGCGTGGCCGTCCACCAGCGGGAGTAGAGCGTATCCCAGGGGTCAAGGGCGACGAAGAGGGTGTACGCCACCCCCAGGACGACACCCGCGCCGGCCAGCCACTGCCCCGGCAGCATACCCAATCGCAGCCGCGGCGGACGCCAGCCCAGAGTGAGCCTGTAAAGCCCGAACCCGGAGACGATGCTGAGGATGAGCCAGCTCTGCAGCCAGAACCGGAAGACGGTGTTGCCCCGCCATCGGAGCGGGTCGTTCACGAAATAGAACTCCGCGCCCAGGAGCATCATAAGCGCGAAGCCGGCGAGAAAGAAGGCGAAGAGCTGGCCCCCATCCCGCTCGTCGGGAGGCCTGCGGAGCTGATGGAAGAAGGCGAGGGCCACGGCGGTGATGGCCAGGATCAGCATAAGCACGGTGATCAGGCTTGCTCCACGCTCCCAGAGCTCGTCCCCAAGCTGGTCCAGGCTGGGGTCCGCAATTAACTGCCAGTCGAGCGGGTTCCATCCCAGCTCCGCCGATAGCTGCGTTAGCACAAGAAACGCCCACACCGTGATGGGCAGGGCCCAGAGCAATGTGGAGAGAACGACCAGCGGCGGCTTGAGTATCTCGCGCCGGCGCCTGTAGACGTACACGGCGATGAAAGAGAGACTCGTCCACAGCAGAGGCGACCAGAACAGCAGGAAGTGCAGCGGCCGCGTGGACTCGGAGGCGGGGGGAGGTCTATCGGTGGTCATCGCCGTCTCGGTAATGCTCAGGCCGCCGGTCTCGGCGTTGAAGTCGAGGTAGAAGGGGAGATATAAGAGCACCATCGCCGCGCCGACGGGCACCGCGAAGCTGGCGCTGTCCAGGATCATCCGCAGCGGATCGCCGCCGGTCCGCCGCCAGTTGGCGAACATGACCGCGGCCAAGATCATCAACGTGACCACGGGGATTGTCCAGATGTCCGTGAAGGCCGCGCCGCCCATGATCAGAGCCAGCAGCAGAAACCGTCCGGGGTGACGCACCACCCAGATGGCGTCCAGCCTCTCCGCCCTCTCCCCGTCCCCCGGGTGGCTCTCGTCGCGCGCTCCCAGGACGATACTCAGCGCGATTGCGAATACGGTGATGAGCAGCGGCATGACCAGCACGTGGGCGTGCAAGTCCCCGAACTGAAAGCTGAAGAAGGGGAACTCCTGGATATCGAAGCCGGAGCCTATGCGGGTGGCCCACCACCACCACCAAAAGCGGGTTGGATACCAAGCCTCGCAGTCGCCGGGAGCGGCCGCGCAATCGTAGGGGCCGTTCAGGCCGGAGATGCCGACCACGTCGTAAAACCCCGTGGAGCCAACCCCATGGCGAGCAAGCAGCTCGAACACCCCCGCCAGGTTGCTCACGATGAGCATCAGGGCGGACGCGACCAGGCCGAAGATCACCGCCCTGGGAATGAGCGCAGGGCCCCGGGCCAGGAGCGGCTCGATGCGCCTTCGGCTAGCGGCGATCATGTTGTAGACGACGCCGAAGCCGGTGACGGCGGCGAGGGCGGCCATCAACGACAGAGCGAGATAGAACGTGACGTTCGGCTCCAGGGCCACCAGCTTCGTCAGGGCAACGATCATCACGTAGCCGAAGTAGTAGTAGCTGATGGAGCTGCCCGCCAACCAGGGATCGCTGGGCGGGAACGACTCGCTGCGGTTGATCGCGTTCAGGAAGGCGAATTCGAACGGCTTCTCACCCCACATGATCTCCGGCGCGAAGGAGCGGATGAAGACGGCGGCCGCCAGAACCACGAAGAACATCACCTCTACGAAAGCGATGTAGCGCCAGCCCGCGCGAAGGTAAGCGGCCAGCTCCTCGCGGTAGCGAACCGCCACCACCAGCGAAAGGCCGGCGATGAACAGGAGCAATCCTATTACGGTGAGGCGGCTGTTGGGAAAGAGACCGATCGTCGCCCCCATCCAGAGGCTATACCCCAGCAGCAGCAGCCCCACCACCTTGGAGAAGGCGTAGCCGCGGTCAGGCAGCCAGCGGAAGAAGCCGTAGGTCAACGGGAAGGCGGCGAGGCCCACCGCCTCGATCCCTACCCACCAGAGTAAGAACTCTTTCACCGCTAACGAAGCTGGCAACTATTCCTTGACTGTAGAAAAGGAGTGTAGGCGATGACCGGCGGACATGAGTTATTGTGGCTTGACGAAGCCCTGGAGGGTGGTGAGGCAGTAGGCAACTTCGTCACGGATGTATTCCAGGAGCCAATCAACTGCACTACGATTCGACCCGTTTTCGTCGGGAGCGTGGCGAATCGCTGGGAAGAACGTAAAATCGAAGTCCATTTTCACATGCGGTGCAGGTCTGTCCAGGGAGATGCTGAAAATCACTGTGCCGTCTTTCAGAGGGCCACCCAGCAAATTTTGGCCCCTGATCGTAACCCCAGGAGGCAATCCCTGGACAGGTACGGTGCCCTGTTCAATAACCGCCCGCGTAAGTGTGATGACACGGTGTTTATCTCTGTTGTTGAGGTCGCGGAGCAGCAAGAGGGCGGGGACATGGGGCCGTTGCCGGCGGTTGTATGGTTGCAGACTCCCGATAGCTGCCAGG
>JADFKX010000028.1 GCA_022564695.1 Chloroflexota bacterium
GCTGAGGACGCTATCCCGGTCGCCCGTGTCGTCGGCGAGGTTGAGACCGCCGCTGGCGGCCTTAAGCTGGAGGTGGCTGTCGTCGGACGGCAGGGCAGCAACGGGCTCGTCGCCAGCAAGACCGTCAAGGTCAACGGCATTCCCAAACGGCTGTCCGATGCGGTCGGGCGCATGACCGCCGTGATGTTCACCGCCGCCGACATCGACCTGATCACTGGGGGGCCGTCGTTGCGGCGGCGCTATATCGACATAATGCTATCGCAGGTGGACCGTGGCTACGTCTCCGCCCGCTCCCGCCTGGAGCGTGTCATCACCCAGCGAAACCACCTCCTCAAGCGCATCCGTGAAGGGCTCGCCCGAAAAGACGAGCTCGCCTTCTGGGACGCCGAACTCGCCCGCGACGGCGGCTATCTGTTCGCTGTACGCGCCGTCGCCCTGTCCGAGTTGGCCCTCCTCGCCGCTGAAGCTCACGCCTCACTCGCTCCCGCCGAGGAGCTGCGGCTGGAGTACCGGCCACGGCTGGAGGGATGGGCGCCGGACAGCCTCTCCGATGCGGACGCTGCCTCGGAGGCGTACGAACAGGCGTTGCGGCACGGCATATCCCGCGACGTGGCCGCCGGCATGACCCTTCAGGGCCCGCACCGCGATGATATCGTCTTCTTCCTGGACGGTATGCCCGCCTCCGGCTTCGCCTCCCGCGCCCAGCAGCGCACCATCGCCCTCGCTCTCCGCCTGGCCGAGGCACGGCTCCTGCACTCGCGACGGAGCGAGCCGCCCCTGCTGCTTCTGGATGACATCCTGTCTGAGATGGACGCCGGCCGCGCCCGCTCCGTCATCGAGGCCGTTTCCGACTACGACCAGCTGCTCGTCACCGCCACGGACGTCGACCGCTTTCCGCGGCAGTTCCTGGACCGCGCTGACGTCTTCTCAGTGGATGCGGGTGCAATAGCGCCGCTATCGGTGCAGGCGGTGGCTAGCCGCGGAACAGTGGAGAGCTGACGCCCATGGGTACGGCTACCCACAGCGCGCCGGGCGCGACCTCCACCCGCGTCGGGGACTGATCGATCGCGTCGCCGTCAAGCTGGACAGGCAGCGGCTCCTTCCACGCCAGCTCCAACAGCCGCGTTTTTCGATACAATACCTTATCAGACCGCAGATGGCGTCGTAACAGCGTCCTCAGGGCGTGCAGGATGATGTCTACCGTGCCCTTCCCCCGGTACACGCACACGTCCAGCAGACCGTCGTTCGCCACCGCCTCGCCCGTGATCTCCACCAGCCCGGCGTAGTTGCGGGTGTTCCCCGCCACCAGCATCAGCACGTCCGCAACCTGTTGCTCGCCATCGAAGCTCAGCGTGATCGCCGACGAGCGGTAGCGGAGCGTCTCCCTTAGGGCGGCGATAGCGTACATTACCGCCCCAAATCGACTCTTCAGCCCCGGGTGGACGCGCCGGCCTATAGCCCCATCCAGGCCGTAGCCGGCCATCAGCAGGAAGTAGCGTTCGCCCGCCCGCCCCAGATCGATGCGCCACCGCTCGCCCTCAACCGCCGCCCTCACCGCCTCGATAGGCTTTCTCGGAATTCCTATCTCCTTTGCCCAAATGTTGACCGTGCCGGCGCGGATCACCGCCAGCGCCGTCTCGCTACCGGCCAGGCCGTTCACCGCCTCGTTCAGCGTGCCGTCCCCGCCAACAACGAACAGCAGCGGCAGCTCCCGCTCCGCCGCTCCCGCCGCCAGCTCAGTCGCCTGCCGCGGCCCCTCCGTCCGCCGCCACTCCACCTGCCAGCCCTCCGCCTTCAGCCAGCGGTCGGCCTCGTCCAGCCGCTTGTTGGAGGGGACGTTGTGCGCCGCCGGGTTCACGATCACCAGCGTCTCCTTGCGGCTGTACTTGCTCATGGCGAGATACTATTCGACTTGTGGTAGTGACCACAAGCTGGGTAGCCGTTATCATGATCACGCCTGCCTCCCAGAGGCATCGCCTTTCCTTCTCGACGAAAGCTGGCGTTCGCGCGAGCAAGAGGAGACCGTCGGCTGAGGTCGGCGGCATCACGGATAGTCGGAACATCGTATTTGGAGGTCATCTGAGAGTATGAGCGAGCAGATCGGGATCAAGAGGCTGGACCACGTCTGTTGGGCTGTCCATAAGCTGGAAGACACCCTGCCGCTGCTCACGGAGCTGATGGGCATGCGCGAGACAGGGCGCTGGGAGAATGAGGAGCAGGGCTTTCGCGGCATCTCCCTGGAGCTGCCCGGCGGCACCGCCCACTTCGAGCTGCTTGAGCCCCTGGGCGAGGACAGCTACCTTCACCGGTTCCTTGAGGAGCGTGGACCGGGCCTCCACCACGTTACCTTCGAGGTTGCGGATATCGAATCAGCCGCCCAGGCAGTCCGCGATTACGGCATAGAGCCGTTCCGTGGCGTACAGCGCGGCCACGGCTGGGCGGAGACCTACATCCACCCCAAGGACTCTGGTGGTGTTCTTTTCCAGTTCTACATTGACGAGGATCACCACCACGAGTCGGAGCCGCCCAAGTAGGGATGGCCCGCCTCGTCCAGCCCGTCGAGGGCGAGCTTAAGCTCAACGGCCTCCGCATCAACTACTTCGAGTGGAAGGGCCGCGGACGGCGGCCGCTCGTCCTGATGCACGGCCTGCGTGACTACGCCTACTTCTGGCAGGACTGCGCCAACCGGCTGCTGGACGACTTCCACGTCTACAGCTTCGACCAGCGCGGTCACGGTGAGAGCGAACGCGCCCCAGGCGGCTATCTGGTGTGGGCCCTGGCCGCAGACCTCGCCGCCTTCGTAGACGCCGTGGGCCTGGAGCGATTCGACCTCGCCGGCCTCTCCCTGGGATCGCGCTGCTCCATGGCCTACGCCCGTGATAACTGGCAGCGGCTGGGCCATCTGGCGCTGATGGACATGGGGCCGCAGATGGCCAAGGTGGGCGCCCGCGGCCTCAAGGCTGACATGACCGCGAAGGCAGACGTTCCGCCCAGCTCCTTCGCCCACGAGGACGCCCTGGCGTTCTTCGGACGCCAGTGGCCCAGCCTGGACGAGCCGTCTCTGCAACGGTTGGTCCAGAACGCCCTTGTCCAGGGCGAGGACGCAGACGCGCGTAGCGGCCTCTACTCCTACCGCTACGACCGCCGCCTGGCCGATATCACCACCAAGGCGGCGATACCGGAGATAAACTACCTCTGGGACTCCCTGACCCGCGTCCAGTGCCCTACTCTTGTAATGCGGGGCGAGCACAGCCCCATCCTGGACAACGAGATATCGGCTCGCATGGTGGAGAGCCTAACGGACGGTAAGCTCTACGTATTCGAGGACACCGGCCACTCCCTGCCGCGTCTGCGGCCGGAGAAGTTCGCTGACGTACTTCGGAGCTTCCTTCTGGACCAGCCGCTCTGAGGAGGGCGGCTCGCTTAGCCCAGCAAGTACTTCAGCGCAGGCATCTTCTTCACCGTCTCGGTTTGCTCAAGGTAGGAGTCGATACCGACGATGCGACCGGCGCCCAGCGCTCCCAGCAGGGCGAAAATGCCGATGTAAATGAAGTGATCGTTTATGAACGGGTTGTGCTCCGGCCATAGTACTGCCAGGTAGAACATTAGCATCTGAAGCGCGCCGAAAAACGCGCCCACCCGTGTGAACAACCCCAGGATCAACGAGAAGCCGATCAGGATTTGGCCCCAGATCACCAGCGGGTCAATGACATCAAGCGCGGTCTGGCTGGTGCCCATGTCCACGAATATATCCTTCAGGGGGCCCTTGCTGGCGTTGGCAAGGAAGCCGCCGGCGGAGAAGTCAGTGATCAGCTTATCGAACCCCGACCAAATGAGGAAAAACCCCATGACCAACCGCCCGGCAAGCGTCAGGATCGGTAGAACTGCATCTGCGTGGGTGAACTCGAACGTCCGCCCCAATGCTGTGACGGTGTAAGTAGTCTCCTTCATCGCGCCCCCCCTTCTGACTGTGTAGGCGCTCGTTGGTCAGAACACTATCCGCCATCGCGGAGGATAAGTCAAGGCGTTTCCTCAGTGGCGCGGATGGCGCTATCGGCGACTGCTATTGTGAGAGCTGGTTAGTCGCCCGCCCCGCTCAGCGGCGCGGCCTGATCGCCTCCAGCTCCGCCTCGTCGCCCAGCACGATGAGCCTGTCCCCCACCTCCAGCTCTGTGCTGCCTCGTGGACCCACCTGGATCGTTCCCGTGGCCCGCTGTACCCCCAGCACCACCGCCCCGCGGCAGGCCTGCATCACGTCCTCTATCGTCCGGCTGCCCAGGCCGGACTCCGCGGAGATCTCTATCTCCGCCAGGATCTGCTCCTCGTGGCGACCGCTGGCCAGCGCGTCGATGAACTCCACCATCAGCGGCTGCAACGCCGACAACGCCATTCGGCGCCCGGCCATGGCGTAGGGCGAGATCGTCCGGTCTGCCCCCGCCCGCCGCATCCGCGGCTCGCTCTCCGGTCGCGCTGCCCGGGAGACCACGAACAGGTTGGGCCGCAGTGCCTTCGCTGTGAGAACGATGAACGTGTTGCCGGCGTCCGAGTCTGAGGCAGCGTGCAGCCCGCGGGCGCGCTCAATGCCGGCCTCCTTCAGCACCGCGTCGATGGTTGCGTCTCCCTCCACCAGCAGGTGACCGCCGGCCTGCGCGCGGACAATCGCCTCCGAGTTGGACTCCACGATGACGAAGGGAACGCCACGGGCGCTTAATTCCCGCGCGATCTCCTCGCCCACGCGGCCGAAGCCGCACAGGATGTAATGGTCCTTTATGGCCTCAATCTTCGACTTCATTCGACGCGCCCCCAGTATACTCTCCAGCTCCCCCTCCACTGCAATCTGCATCACGGCCGTAAGGACGTATAGGATGACGATGACGCCCAAGATGATGATAGCGATGGTGAATGCCCGGCCTGTGGCCCCCAAAGGATTGATCTCCCCGAACCCGGCCGTAGTCGCCGCCGTGACCGTCTGGTAGAGGGCATCGAGGAAGCTGAAGCCCTCTATGATCATGTATCCGGCGACCCCTATCGACCAAAGAACCAGGGCAGCGAGACAGCCAAAGGCTAACCTCTGCCAGGGAGTGAGAACCGTCATTGCGGGGCGTCTATGTTGCTTGGCCGCCCAGACGCTTGCGCTTCTGGGACACGTAGTCAACCAGGAGGTACTGTCCTAGATTCTCCGGCGTGGTGTAGAACACCCGACCCTTGTTCATCTTGGCGATCTGGTTCACGAACTCTTTCAGGTAATAGTTACGGTCCAGCATGAACGTGTTAATCACGATCCCCTTCTGAGTGCACCGCCGCACCTCTTTCAGCGTCTCGCGGATCGTGATGGGGCTCGGCGGATAAGCGAAGTAGGAGCGGCCGTTCTCCAGGTGCGCAGTGGGCTCCCCGTCCGAGATCATGATGATCTGCCGTGTTCCCACCTTGTGCCGGGCCAGCAGCTTCTGGGCGATCATGAAGGCGTGATGCATGTTCGTTCCCAGCACGGACTCGTCCCAGCGCACGTAGGGCAGCTCATCGGGACCGAGCTCCCGCGCGTAGGCCGAGAAGCCCAGGATGTACAGGGAGTCCTTGGGAAACTGGGTGCGGATCAGGTTCTGCAGCGCCAGCGCCACCCTCTTGGCGGCCTGGAAGCTGCCCCGTAGAGCCATGGACCATGACAGGTCCAGCATCATTACCGTCGTCGTGGTGGTGAGCGTCTCGGAGCGGAACACCTCGAAGTCGTCCTTGTTCAGACGCACCGGCACCTGAGGCCCCTCGCGTAACACCGCGTTCATGATCGTCTCGCCCAGGTTGAGGTGGAACGGGTCCCCAAACTCGTACCGTTTCGTCTCGTCCGCCCGCTCGCCGCCGGTCCCGCGCTCTGGCAGCGCGTGTTTGCCGAAGCTGGACTTCTTCAGCTGGGAGTATATCTCACCCAGCGCTTTCTCCCCTATCTTGCGCACACCCTTGGGCGTCAGCTCCCAGGCCTTCCCTTTGCGGCGGATGTAGCCCGCCTCCTCAAGTATCTCCAGGAACTCCTTTAGCTGCTTGAGGGTCTCAGCCGCCTCATCTCCCAGCAGCTCCCGCAGTTTCTCCTCATCGATGTCCTCCAGGTCACCCCCGTACTGGGTTCGCTCCAGCTCCTTCTCCAGGCCGTCCAGGTCCTGCAGGTTGTCCATCAGGCTCATCGCCTGGAGCAGGTCCAGCTCCTCGTCGCCGCGGAACGGATACTGGTCCTGGAGTTCGCGCGAAGGGTACAGGATGTCCAGGTTGATCGAAAGCTCCTGGAGCTGCCGCTGCAGGTCCACGTCGCCCACCTTGTCCATCAGCAGGTCTTGAAGCTGCTGGCGCATCTCCGGGGGCAAGCTGTCCAGCAGCGTCTGCATGACGGACGCCTGCTGCTGCATCTGCTCAATGAGCTGTTCCAGGCTCTGGGGCGGGTTGTCCCCGAACAGGTCGCCGTACTTGTCCATGAACCCCTGGAAGTCCGGCTGGCCCCCGGCCATCTTCTCCGAGAGCATCTCATTCAGCTCCCGGATCATCTCCTTCATGCGCGCCATCTCTTCAGGGCTCATATTAGCGATCTGGTTGTAGATGTCCTTGAAGAAGGTGTCCATCATCGCCTTCTTCAGCATCTCCATCAGCTCTTGGAACTTGGTCCCCGCCTCCGGGTCCATGAACTCGTAGTTCTGCAGCTCCTTGACCTTGCCGCCGACATCATCCGAAAGGTTGTCGATCGTGTTCTTCTTCTTCTCGACGATGTCCTTCAGCATCTGCGACAGGCGCCCCTGCTCCTCGGCCGTGGGCTCCTGCTGCGATGGCTTCACCGCCTCCTCAAACGCCTGCAGCGGGCTGTCGCCGCCCTGAAGCTGACGCTCCGCCTCCTGCAGGCGGCTGTCCAGCGTCCCCTTCTCCAGCTCTATGACCTCGTCCAGCCGCTTCTTGATGTCCTCAAACACGGAGTCGAGGTTGTAGCGGTCCAGCATCTGGCGTCGCTGCTGGCGCAGTTGCTGGAGGATATCCCGCAGCCCCTGCATCCGCTGGCCCATCGGGTTGCGCATCCCCCGCTGCAACAGGTTGCGCAGGGCGTGCTGGAGGTCGCCGAAGTTCATCAGGTCATCGGTCAGCCCGGCCAGGATATCGTCCGGGTCCAGGGGCCCGATCTCCTGGCTGCCGTCCCATTCAGAGTAGCGGAAGCGGAAAGTCATATCGTCTCCCGTACGGTGTGGACTTCAGTCCTGCCTCTGCCGGTTCCTTCCTATCCCCTGTACTGGAAGCGGCCGGCGATCTTGTCCTTGTTCAGCCGCTTGTTCAGGTGCAGCCCCTCCAGCGCAAACTCTACCGCTGAAGCGATGGCCGGCTTGCTCCGGCCCGCGCCCAGCTTCTCCGCCGCCACGTCCAACCCCTCCACCTGCTTCATTAGCTTGACGTAATCCGCTGAGGGCGTCTGATCGCCCACCTCCACCGCGTGGCCGGCCTTGAACTTGGCCACCACCGTCTCCAGCTCGGCCAGGCTGAAGTAGCGGTTGAACACCGCCAGCACGGCCCCTTGGATCAGACGGTCTATGATCTGCTCCTCGCGCCCCTCCTCAATCGTCTCAAACTCCAGCTTGCCGCTGATGGCGGGCACAAGGTAGGGCAGATCGCTTATGCGGGGTACTATCTGCTTCTCCTTGAGGCGGATCGCGCGGCGATAGGCGTTGGCCAGCAGCGCCTCGTAATCCGCGATAGAGGCGCGGACGGAGACCCCGGAGCGCTGGTTGATATCCGGGCTGCGGCGGGCCAGCCGTGTCACCTCCGCCACGATCTCTTTCATGTAGGCCGGGACGTTGACCGGGAGATCATCGTCCTCCTCGAAGCGGGAGCGCTCCTGCTCCATGATCGCGATCTCCGCCTCCACGTTCTTCGGGTAGTGGGTGCGGATCTGGGCGCCGTAGCGGTCCTTGAGCGGCGTGATGATGCGGCCGCGGTTGGTGTAGTCCTCCGGATTGGCGGAGGCGACGACGAAGACGTCCAGCGGCAGGCGGATGCGGTAGCCGCGGATCTGCACATCGCGCTCCTCCATGATGTTGAGCAGCCCCACCTGGATGCGCTCAGCCATGTCCGGCAGCTCGTTGATGCAGAAGATGCCCCGGTTGTGCCTGGGGATCAGCCCGTAATGTATCGTCAGCTCGTCCGAGAGGTAGCGGCCCTCGGCCACCTTGATCGGGTCGACCTCGCCGATGAGGTCGGCGATGGTGATGTCCGGCGTGGCCAGCTTCTCCCCGTAGCGGCGCTCGCGGTCCAGCCAGGCCAGCTCCGTGTCGTCACCCTCCTGATCGACGAGATCTCTACAGCGTTTGCATATCGGGTCGAACGGGTTATCGTTGATCTCGCAGCCCGCTATCGCCGGTATCTCTTCGTCCAGCAGCCCTGCCAGGGCGCGGATCACGCGCGATTTCGCCTGCCCGCGCTCCCCCAGAAAGATGATGTCCTGTCCGGACAGGAGGGCGTTCTCCAGGTGGGGGACGACCGTATCCTCGAAGCCGACGATGCCCGGCAGGTGGTCTGACTGGCCTTTACGAATCCGCGCGATGAGGTTCTTGCGCATCTCCTGCTTGACGGTCAGGACCTTGTAGCCTGACTCGCGAAGCTGTCCAATCGTCGTCGGCTTCTTAGTTGCCACTTTCTGCCAGCCTCCCTATATAGCTCTTTTGCCAGCGGCCCCGATTCATCTTCGGGGCCGCCGCGCTCGCTAGCCTGCCAGGAAGCGAGCTACCTCATCCCTGGCGAAACGGGGCACCTTCATGATTCGGGCGAGCCCGTCCATTATAACCCCCGCCTCCCGCTTGACCATAGTACCGATCCGGCTCGCCCCGATTCCAGCCCCCGCTAGCGCCGCCAGCACCGTCCCACAGTCCTCCTCCGCCACGGCGATGAGTAGCGCTCCCGAGGCCAGCAGCCCCAGCGGCTCCAGCGAGGCGGCGGAGCAGATCGCCTGCGTCTCCGGCAGAACCGTGATCGCCTTCTCCTGTACAGACATCCCCAGCCCTGACGCCTCCGCCAGCTCGTAGAGAGCGGTGGCCAGGCCGCCTTCTGTTGGGTCGTGCATGGCGTGCACGGCGCCGCCGGCAGCGCGAACGGCGGCGCAGGCCGCCAGCGCCTCCGGCACCACGCTGATCCCAGGCTCGAAGATGTAGCGCCGCGCCGTCTCGATCGTCGCCTGCGGCACCCCCAACTGCGCCAGCCGCTCGCCCGCCTCGCGCGCTAGCACCGCCGTCCCCTCGATGGCGATCCCTTTAGTGAGGATGAGTGCGTCCCCCTCCCTGACGCCCGCGGGTTGCACTAGCGACTCCCTCTCCACCTCCCCCAGCATCGCCCCCACAACGATGGGGCGGCCCAGTCCGTGAGTGATCTCCGTGTGGCCTCCCACCAACTCGATCTCCAGGCTCTCACACGCCTCCAGCAGCTGTCCGAACACCTGCGAGGCCTGCTCTTCCGGCGCGCCTTCCGGCAGCAGCACCGTGGCCAGGAACCATGCCGGTCGCGCGCCCATGCAGGCTACGTCGTTAGCGTTCACGTGCACCGCGTACCAGCCGATGTGATCGCTGGCGAACGTCACAGGGTCGCTCTTGGCAACCAGCAGCCGCTCCCCGCCGGCGTCGATCACCGCGGCGTCGCGGCCGACCCCCGGCCCCAGGAGCACACGGGGGTCCCGGCGCTGGATCCGCGCCAGCAGCCGGGCCAGCAGTTCGTTGGGAAGCTTGCCGACATCCACCTTGCCCGCATCATTGGCCGCGCCGCCGCCGCTGTCAACCGTTGTTTCGCCCGCGCTCTGCAAGCGGCTATACTGGATTCACTGGGCGTCGCGGGGTTTTGAAAGGACGGGCCGGAGCTGTTCGGGATAGAAGACGCGCTGCTGGACGTAGCCGAATATATCTACGACGTCATCGGCTGGCCCGGCGTAGTCTTTCTCATGGCCGTGGAGAGCGCGGCCATCCCCTTCCCCAGCGAGATCATCATGCCCCTGGCCGGCTGGCTGCTCATCAAAGATCGCGGCCTCGGCTTCGAGTGGCTGTTTCTAGCCGCCTTCTACGGTGCGCTCGGCAACACTATCGGCTCCATCGTCGCCTACTACGTCGGCGCCTGGGGCGGCCGGCCTATGCTGGAGCGCTACGGCCGCTTCGTCTTCATCACCCGGCGGGAATTGGACTGGGCTGATCGCTGGTTCCGCCGCTACGGCGAACGGGCGGTGTTCATCAGCCGTCTGCTGCCGGTAATCCGCACCTTCATCAGCGTGCCCGCTGGGGTGGCCCGCATGAACATTCTGCGATTTTCCGCGCTCACCTTTGCTGGCTCCTACCCCTGGTCTTTTGGTCTGGCCTGGGGCGGCTACGCCCTGGGCGAGAACTGGGAACGCCTCAGCGACTGGTTTCGGCCGGTGGCCATACCTATCGCCGTCGCCGTCGTCCTGCTCATCGCGTTCTTCCTCTACCGGCGTATCCGCGAGGTGCTTCGTGAAACGCCCGCCGCCCTTTCGGGCGAAGATCAGCCCTGACGGGAATTAGCCCCGCTGGTGGTCTGGGCGTTCTAAACTGTATGCGGCTGAAGCTTGAAGGGCGGAATCTGCGGGTAGCGGCTCCAATCCTCGTCGGGGCGGTGACGCTCATCGTGGGCGTCTTCGCCGCCTGCGGCGGAGGGGGCTCTGCCGGTACGCCAACGCCTAGCCCCACGCCTTCAGCGGCCATCTCCCCTCTCCCTGGCACGCTCACCCCTACACCGCTGCCCCCGATTGAGCCCTCCTCCTACCGCTTCCTCTACAGCGAATTCGGCGTGGAGCAGGATCTGATCTGGAGCATCGATCCGTCCAATCCCGCAGACCGTGTGCAGCTTGCGGCTGTCCCTCATGGAGCCGGTTGGGGCATCAAGCCCGCGCTCTCCCCGGATGGCAAAAAGATAGCCTACAACGCGATGTCTGACGGCGGTCTCTTCCCCAAGACGGACGCCGAGACACGCATCCTGGACCTGGAGTCGGGCGAGACGAAGCTCGTCGTCCAGGGGGTGGACCTCCTGACCGCGCCGAGCTGGTCCCCGGACGGCAGGCTCCTGTTCCTGCGACGTAACGCTGGCGAGGACGTGACGATCATCCTGGTTCAGCTGTCCAAGCCCAAGGTGGAAGGCGAAGACGGGCAACGGACGAGAGACGGCGCAGAGGTAGACGAAGACGGGTACGTGGAGCTAGACCCGCCGCTCATACGCACCGTGCTCCGGCAGCACGAGAGCGACGTCTTCTCTTACATACCACTGGGTTTCGACCCCGAGGAAGCGACGATGTACTTCGCCCATCTCCAGGGCGGGACGGAACTCGGCAGCTACCTGGGCCGGTACGCTCCCGCCACCGGCGAGGCTGTGGCCACTGCCACCGCCATCGTAGAGGCAACAGCGACCGCCCAGGCCGCCACCCCGGAGCCCTCTCCCACCCTCGCGCCTTCCCCCTCACCGTCGCCCTCCCTCTCCCCGACGCCCTTGCCCGTGCTCCCCGGAGACATCTTCCTCTTCCTCAGCGACCAGCTAGTCCGTGTGTATTCCCTCTCTCCGGACGCCTCCCGGATCGCCTTCCCGGTCCAGGGCTTTGTGGAGGGCGAGCCCGTAACGCGGACTCACATCGCGGACATCAAGGGGAAAGACGTCTCACTCCTGCCCTCTCCGGAGGGGCTTTCGGCCGGCGATCAGCTCAGCCCCATCTGGCATCCGGATGGAGACAAGGTCAGCTTCGGACAGCTCCCCAGCGGCGTCGATCCAGGCCGCGTGGCGATCGTGCCGCTGGACGGAAGCGAGGCGACGTCCCTGCCGCCGCCGGAGCAGGGCTTCGACCAACCTCTGATCTGGTCGCCGGACGGCAAGTTCCTGGCGGTCAGCTCCTTCACGGGCGCGTCTATCGGCAACCCTGGTCTATCGCGCCTGGTCTTCGTCTCCCCGGCGGGGCAACGCCCGGCCGCTCCCGAGGGGGCTGAGTTCGAGCCGATTGGATGGGTGATCAAGGAGTGATCCTGCGCCCGCTGTCAGCCGAGGCCAGGGCAAAGCTTATGGTATACTCGCTACCGGAGGATTAAATGCTAAAACGAGTAATCAATGCAGTGCGCCGCAACCACGCCCTGGAGCATGCAACCATCAGCATCCTCCTCAGCCGGCATGGGCCCTACGTACGGATAGTAGGCCGTGCGGCGACCGATGGCTTCTACATCTACGGCGATATCCCCACCGAGAAGCTGAAGGAGTTCGCCCACGAGGGGCTGGAGCGTCTTCAGCGCGGAGAGTCTCATCTGGCCGTGTCTCCACTTTGCGGTACCAATCTGGCCGTCGCCGGTGTCCTTGCCGGCCTCGCCTCCCTGTTCGCAATGGGGGGCCGAAACAGGCTCCAGGGGATCCCCGGCGCCATCATGGCGGCGATGCTCGCCGTAATCGCGGCACAGCCCTTGGGCCGCCTGGTGCAGAAGCACGTCACCACCTCGCCGGAGCTGGACGGCATACGCATCGTCTCCGTAGAGCCGATGGGTAGACGTTTTCCGCGGCTCCACAAAGTGCGCACCGCGTCCGTGCCGGCCTAGCTTGACCTGCCGCGCACGGCGGCTCACAATCCCATTGGCTGCCCCCGTAGCTCAACCGGACAGAGCAACTGCCTTCTAAGCAGTAGGTTGCAGGTTCGAGTCCTGCCGGGGGCACCAGCCTATCTGAGGCTATTGACGGTTAGCCGGTGAGCGTTTCCAGGGGGTCGTCGGCGCTCATAGCCGGGCCAGACCTCGGGCGCCGCGGAAGACGGCGTCTAGCATCTCCTCCGTGAGCCGTCCCGTGAACGTATTCTGCTGGCTGGGATGGTAAGAGCAGAGCACGATGCGCCCGTCGGGCAGGCGGGCCTCTACTCCGTGGCCGAAACGGGGCCGGGGCCGCAGGCCGGTCAGGCGCGACACGGCTTGGTAGGCGAATCCCCCCAGCGGCACGATCACTCGTGCGTCTCTGAGCAGCGCCAGCTCCCGTTCCAGGTAGGGCAGGCAGGCGTCGCGCTCCTCCGTAGTGGGCTTATTGCCGGGCGGAGCGCAGCGCACCGCCGCGGTGACGTAGGCGCCCTTCAGGCGGAGGCCGTCGTCGCGATGGTCGCTGTTCGGCTGGTTGGCGTAGCCGGCGCGGTAGAGCGCCCGATACAGCCAATCGCCCGAGCGGTCGCCTGTGAACACCCGCCCCGTCCGGTTGCCGCCGTGGGCCGCCGGGGCCAGCCCTACCACCACCAGCTCCGCCCGGGGATCACCGAAGCCCGGCAGCGGCCGGCCCCAGTATTCCCAGTCCCTGAAGGCCGCTCGCTTCTCGGACGCCATCTGCTCCCGCCAGCTCACCAGCCGGGGACACTTCCGACACTGGACAATCTCATCGCTGAGCCGCTCGAAGGAGTCCACCTCCCCAGTGTAGCGTCAGACGCCTCCGTCAGGAACGCTTTTCGGGCTTGGCAATGGCCCCCTGGCTTTCGCTCCGCCAACGGTTCGATATAGAAAATGAGTACACTTCGTTGGCCTCTGCGCCGGTGTAGGTGGTAAAATCCTGCCTGCTGGCACGTGTGCGCCTTTGCGTAGGCAGGCCTGCCACTGAGCCCTAATCGCCCTATCTGGGAGGCCCCGATGGACATCAAAGCCGCCGCCGAGCTGCTCCGCCAACAAAACGTAGAGACCGTCCGCATCGGCGGCGGCGACATGGACGGCGTCTACCGCGGCAAGCGGGTCAGCGCTGACCACTTCCTCGCCACTGCCGAGGAGGGCTTCCCCCAGTGCAACGTCATCTTCGGCTGGGACATCCAGGATAACGTGATCGGCGCCTTGCCCTATTCCAATTGGGAGACCGGCTTCGGCGACATCGTCATGCGACCAGACCTCTCCACCCTCGCCGTCGTCCCCTGGGAGGAGGGCAGCGCCAGCGTCGTCTGCGACTTCTACACCGAGGCCGGCGAACCGCTGGCCATCGCCCCCCGCTTCATCCTTCAGCGGGTCGTCCGGCGCGCCCTGGACGCCGGCTTCCGCCCCGTTATGGCCGCCGAGCTGGAGGTGCGCTTTTTCCGCGAGGACCAGGAGAGCCTGCGCGCCAAGAGCTTCTCCGACCTGCGGCCGCTCAACCCCGGACTCAACTGCTACAGCATCCACCACGCCTCCATCGACGAGCCGCTCATCGGCCGCGTCCGCCGCTGCATGAACGACTACGGCATCACCGTCGACGCCTACAACCGCGAGCACGGCGCCGGCATGTACGAGATCAACCTCCACCACACGGACGCCGTCCGCGCCGCCGATCAGACGATGCTGTACAAGAGCGGATGCAAGGAGATCGCCGCCCAGATGGGCGCCGTCCCCACCTTCATGGCCAAGCTCGCCGATGGCATCGATGGCTGCGGTGGCCACATCCACCAGAGCCTGTGGCACGCCGACGGCGATGAGAGCGCCTTCTGGGACCAGGGCGGCGACTATCACCTCTCGCCGGCGCTGAAGCACTACCTGGCCGGCCTGCTGGCGACGTTGCCGGAGCTCATGCTGATGTACGCGCCAAACGTCAACTCCTACAAGCGCTTCGTCCCCTGGACCTGGGCCCCTACCAACCTCACCTGGGGCCTCGACAACCGCACGGTGGCGCTGCGTGTCATCGCCTCCAGCCCCAGCGCTATCCGGGTTGAGAACCGCGTGCCCGGCGCCGACATCAACCCCTACCTGGCGCTCGCCGCCTCCCTCGCCGGCGGGCTGCACGGCATCGAGAGCGCCCTCGAACCGCCGCCGCCCACCGGGGGCAACGCCTACGAGATAAGCGACGCGGAGCCGATACCGCGGTCGCTGCCCGAGGCGCTGGAGCGCTTCCGCGCCAGCGAGGTAGCGCGGAACTGGTTCGGCGACGACTTCGTCGAGCAGTACGCCGCCTTCCGTCAGTGGGAGGTGGATCAGCACCGGCTGGCCGTCACCGACTGGGAGCGCCGCCGCTACTTCGAGATGGTGTAGCTGAAGTACAATAACCCCGCCATGGAGCCGCGCATCCAGTACGTCCAGACCACCGACGGCGTCAGCATCGCTTACTCGACGATGGGGCAGGGGATGCCGTTTGTCAGCATGCCGCCCTCATTCTCCCATCTCCAATTGGACTGGGGAATACCCGAATTCCGAAACTGGTACGAACGGATCGCCCAGAAGCGTAAACTGGTTTGCTATGACGGTAGGGGCACCGGGTTGTCCGACCGCAACGTGACTGATATCGGGCTCGACGCAGGGGTGCGGGACCTGGAGGCGGTGGTGGACCGCCTGGGCCTGGAGCGGTTCGCTATCTTTGCGCGGGTGTTGAGCGGGCCAATTGGCATCGCCTATGCGGTCCGCCACCCGGAGCGAATATCGCACCTAATTTTGTGGAACTCGGTTGCGCGAACTACGGATCTGACAGGCGGGCCACAAGCTCAGGCGCTACTGCAACTGGCGAATGCAGACTGGGAGATGTTCACCGAGACGTTCGCACGTTTCGCGTTCGGATGGTCGGTAGGTGAGGAGGCGCACCGGTACGCTGCCGTCATCCGGGAAAGCGTGACGAAGGAGCTGCTACAGGCGTTCCTGGCGGCCCCCGGCGTTGATGTGACGGGGCTACTGCCCCAGGTCAGGTCGCTGACCTTGGTGCTTCACCGCCGCGAGGCCACATTCCCTTCAGTGGACGCCGCCAGAGGTCTTGCCTCACGCATTCCGGATGCGCGTCTGGCCCTACTAGAAGGGACGTCGGTAGGACCAGACCTGGGCGACACAGAGGCGGTGCTCCGGGCCATCGACGAGTTCCTGGACGAGGGCGAAGAGGCGACGAAGGACGAGACAACCGAACCTGGAGCGTTCCGCACCGTCCTGTTCACTGACGTGGAGGGGTCCACGGCCCTCACCCATCGCCTGGGTGACGCTAGGGCCCGCGACCTGTTGCGGGAGCACGAGCGCATCGTGCGGGAGGCGCTGAAGGCCCACGGCGGCTCGGAGGTCAAGACGATGGGCGACGGCTTCATGGCCTCCTTCTCCTCAGCCACCAAGGCCCTGGAGTGCGCCATCTCCCTACAGC
>JADFKX010000180.1 GCA_022564695.1 Chloroflexota bacterium
CGTAGCCGTACTCGATCTCGGCGCCGGCACCGGCATCCTCGCCATCGCCGCCGCCAGGCTCGGCGCCGGGCGCGTCCTCGCCCTGGATATAGACCCGCTGGCCGTCAAGGCCGCCCTGGAGAACGCCGCCGTCAACGGCGTCCGGGGTGAGGTAGAGGTACGAGAGGGCACGCTGCCTGAGGGCGTGCGGGGCCAGCGCTTCGATCTCATCGTCGCCAACATCAGCGGCCTCACCATCGAACGGTTGGCCGCGAGCCTGTCGGGCGCTCTGAGGCCAAGCGGGACGCTTATCGTCAGCGGCTTTCTGGAGGACACGGTGGAGGCGCTGAGTGGCGCGCTGGCGGCGGCTGGTCTCAAGGTGGGGGCGGTGGAGGCGGAAGGCGTCTGGCGGGCGATAACGGCCACCAGGGCTGGCCGTGCGTAGGTTCTTCGTCCCGCCCGACCTTCTCGCTGGCCGCGAGGTCAACCTGCCGCCGGAGCTGGCCCGCCGCCTTGCCACCGTCCTCCGACTCAAGCGCGGCGACCGTCTGGTCCTGGCCGACGGCGCTGGCCGCGACTACGAGGTGGAGCTCACCGCCGTCTCGCCCCGTTCGGCCACCGCCGCCGTCGTCGCCGAGCGGCCCTCACCGCCGGAGCCCTCCCTGGAGCTGGTGCTGTATCAGTCGCTGATTCGGACCCAGCGGTTCGAGCTTGTACTGGAGAAAGGTACGGAGCTCGGGGTGTCCCGGTTCGTGCCGTTGCTCAGCGGGCGTGCCCGCGTGCGAATGCCGGACGCGGCTGGGGAAGGCGGGTCCCAGCGCCTGCAGCGCTGGCGCCGCATCGTCACCGAGGCCGCCGAGCAGTCCGGCCGTGGCCGCGTCCCCGCCATCGAGCCTCCCTCGCTCTTCGAGGATGCCGTGCGTTCTGCGTCCGGCCTCCTCCTCCTCCCCTGGGAAGGCGAGCGCTCTCAGGGGCTGCGATCGTATCTACGGTCGCTTGGTGACCGGCCCCTGGCCGCCTCCCTGTTCATCGGGCCTGAGGGTGGCTTCGCCGAGGATGAGGTTCGTCTCGCCCGCGAAGCCGGCTGCGTCCCCATCTCCCTGGGCCCGCGCATCCTCCGCTCGGAGACGGCGGGCATCGTCGCCGCCGCCCTCGTCATGCACGAGCTGGGCGAGATGGGCGGCTAGGGCTCCAGCGGCGCCAGCGTCAGCAGCAGAGGGTCTACCTTCACCCCGTGGATGCGCGCCTCCCAGTGCAGGTGGTCGCCGCTGACGAACCCCGTCGCCCCCACGTAGCCCACCAGGTCGCCCTTCGCTATCTCCTGGCCGACGCTGGCCGCTATCGACGACATGTGATGGTAGCCGGTGAGCAGCCCCGCGCCGTGGTCAATGATCACCGAGTTGCCCAGCAGGTACAGCGGCTGTGCCAGCACCACGCGGCCGCTGGCCGGCGCCGCTATCGCCGTGCCGCCCTCCGCTGCGATGTCCGTGCCGCCGTGGCTGCCGAACGGGCCGCCGTTGATGGAGCGCTGAACGCCGAAGGGGTTGGTCGTCGGCCCCTGCACCGGCGTCAGCCAGGGCCCGGCCCATAGCCGCTCTAGCGTAAACGTCGCGTACGCTTCCGCCACCAGCCGGCGCTCCTCCTCAATCGCCGCCGCGTCCGACAGCAGGTCGATGCTCTCCTGGGGCACCGTCAGCGCGATCTGCTCGTACCCCCCGGCGACCACCGACACGGGGAGCGAGCCTATTGGCTCGCCGTCCGCCAGCACCTCCAGGACGTAATCGCCGACTAGGAAGTCCGATGCCAGGCCGATGACCGTCAGCCGGGCGTCCCCGTCCTCCAGCAGCGTGTAGCTCTCCCCCGCGAATAGTACCGTTGTCTGTTCGGCGTCCGGCGGCGGGTTCAGGAGCCGTATCAGGAGAAAGCCGCCCTGCTTCGGGTAAGCGATTGGCAGGTCTACGGCCGGGGCCGGTATCGGTGTGGGCGTTGGAGTCGGGGCAGGCGTTGGCGTTGGCGTTGCCGTTGGCGTAGCCGTAGCCGTTGCCGTTGGGACATGCGTAGCGGTTGGGGACGGCGAAGGCGTGGGGAGAGCGGCGCTGCCCCCGCTGCAGGCCGCCGCCAGCAGGAGCGCTGGTACGGCCAGGTAGGCAATCGCGAATGGCAACCGCAGAGGCGTCATCCAGTGCATATTATCGTGAACGACTGGCGGCAAGCCAGACGGAGCGCACCCGATGCGGTGCTATAATCGCGACACTGCAAGGAGTAGGTGGCGGCTCGCCCGCATCTGGGCCCATCTTCGCGGGGAGATCGTTCGAACGCTATGGCGACGAAGCTGACCGGCCCATCCGAGAAGTCCTGCCTGCCGGCAAGCAGGTTCTACCTCTGCGAAACGGAGATCGGCTTCATAGGCCTGCTCCTCTCCCCACGCGGCCTCCTCCGCGCCACCACCCTCCCCCGTCCCAGCCGCGACCAGGCGCTGCGTGAGATCGCCGAGATGGGCGCCGACGAGCCCGCCTCCGAGGCCGAAGCCGGCGACCTGCCCCGCCGCCTGCGCGCCCTCGCCCAGGGCCGACCCCTGGACCTCACCTCCGACATCGACTGGGACAGCCTGTCCCCGCCAGATGCGGGGAGCATGTCAGGCTTCCGTCGCGCCGTGCTGGAGGAGACGCTGCGCATCCCCGCCGGCCGCACCCGCACCTACGGCTGGCTCGCCGCTAAAGTCGGCAGCCCCCGCGCCGCCCGCGCCGTCGGCCGCGTCATGGCCACCAACCCCCTCCCCCTCGTCATCCCCTGCCATCGCGTCGTCGGCTCAGACGGCTCCCTCCACGGCTACGGCGGCGGCCTCCCCATGAAAGCCGCGTTGTTGCGGATGGAGAGTACGAGGAGGTAGGGTTAGGCCGATGCCTAAAGTACGCATAGTAGATTCCTACAGCCACATGTTCGGCGAGGCAGTCCTGGATCAACTCCATCCGGTACTGAAGGAAGAAGTTGTTAAGATTCTTACCACCACGCCGATAGCAGAGCAAACAAAAGAGAGCGCCGAGAAGACAAAGCGAGGGAAACTTGTTTGGTCAGGCAAAAACTTCAATTATCCTTTAGGCAGCGAATTTAGAAGCAGAGGATGGCAGAAGCGGAAAGTCTTCTATCCGGATCAGTCGCGCTACTTCATAGACGTCGACTATTGCAAAGGGCAGGTAGCGGTCGAGATTCAGTTTGGCAAGTACGCGTGTGTCCAGCACGACTTCTCGAAGTTCCGGTATCTATTTGAGGAGTTGAACAACGACTACAGGATAGCTGTTGGAATTGAGGTCGTCCCGTCGGCCACGTTACAGAGGCAGATGTATACGGGGCCAGCTAACTTTGAGTCAGTCGTCGCCTCGTTGCGTGCTCACGCTCGCAACGATCCGCCCGTTCCCATCTGGCTCCTTGCCATCGACGTCGAATGAAGGGGCGTCCCCGTTTCCTCGTACTGACAGAGGTGAGTTCTTTGGCGGTTCATACACCGGCCTACCCATCGGGCGAGTCCGCAGGAGGCCTGCAGCGGCCAGGGCAACCCGCTCCCTAGCGGTTTCGATGTACTCATCTACAACATCGGCTCCCGCGACTCGTCTTCCGTGCTTTATCGCTGCGACGGCTGTGCTTCCCACTCCTAGGTAGGGGTCTATGACGAGGTCTCCATCATTGGTCAGGGAAAGAATAAGACGTTCAACAAGCTCGACGGGAAACTGGCACGGGTGGTTCGTCTTCTCCACGTGGTTGTGCTTCACATTTGGGATGATCCATACATCTCCGGGGTTCTTCCCAAGGGGATGACAACTCAACTGGCCCACTCGTGGCCCCTTGAACGCCTTTTTGCCTGGGTACTTCTGAGGCACGCGAATGGTGTCCAGGTTGAACGTGTAGTCGTCTCCTTTAGTGAACCAAAGTATGGTTTCATGTCGTCCCGACAATCTGCGGCGGGTGTGAAGACCGTGCTCGAAGTGCCAGACGACGCGGTTGCGCAGTTTGAGCCCACGAGACGCGAAGAGAGGGTAGAGGGCAATATCCAAGGGTAGAATCTCATTGGGTCCCACTATGTGGTTCCCTACCTCCCAACAGATGCTGCC
>JADFKX010000181.1 GCA_022564695.1 Chloroflexota bacterium
GCCGTTCCAAAGCCCGGAAACCCTGCACGAAGGCCGTGACCTCTTGCCGGCGATCTTGCGTAGAAGTTTGGTGACATGAAACCTCGAAGCGCGGGGCGGCTCTGGGTGGCGCGCCTGCGCCAGGGCGGGGCGAAGCTCGCGGAGCTGCGCGAGGACGCCGCCCGTCTCAGGCGTGACGGGGTGGTAGCGTTTGTGCGCGCGGTGGGAGAGGCTGGGCGGCAGCTTGGGGAGAACGCGCAGCCGCGGCTGACGTTGGAGACGCTGCTGTTGGGGGCACCGGTGGCTGGGGCGCAGGTGCGGCGGTAGGCAGGGTCGCCCCTACGCCTGATCTCGGATCGCCCTGAGCTGCTCCAGGTGGGCTAGCGCGTGCTCTACCTCGTCCTCGGCGCGGCTGCGGACGGTGACGGGGCCGGTCTCAGGGTGGGTGCCGCCGCGCTCCCATTGCTGGTCCGATAGCCCCTCAAGCTGGTAGGCGAGGCCGCCCAAGAAGGCGCGCAGGGTGGTTCGCAGGCGGCGAATGTCCTCTCCCTGGTAGTTGCGCTCGCGGGCCCAGGCCTCCTGGTCGTACGTTGCCAGCGTGGGGCCGTCCTCTTCCGCCAGGCAGCGGACACGGACGCCCTCCTCCTGGGCTGAGTCGCGCAGGTGGCAGCAGACCTCCAGGGCGGACCACTCGTCCGGGGAGGGCCGGAGGCGCAGCTCATCGTCGGACAGTCCGTGCAGGACCTCCTCGATGAGGTCGGGGAGCTGTCGCAGATAGGTGGTGATCTCAGTGCGGTCCATCACGACGATTATAGCAGGGGAGCGGATGCGTCCTTGTGGCTCTCCCTACCGGGCGACGATTTCGGGGTGTTCCTGCAGGCGTTCCTCGATCGTCGCGCGGTCTGGGATGTCTGCCAGCCCCTCAGACTCGACGATGAGGGCGGCGGCGCAGGCAGCGAAGCGGGTTGCCTGCCACGGGTCGCCGGATTCTTGGTAGCGGACTAGGAAGGCGGTGGCGAAGATGTCGCCGGCGCCGGTTGGATCGACTGCCTTCGCGGGGAAGGGGTCGATGCGCCGCCAGGCGCCCCGGTGACAGACCTCGGCGCCGTGTTCGCCGGACGTGTAGGCGAGGGTATCGACGCGCCGGCTCCACTTCTCCAGAACGGGTCTCGAACTGGGCGGCATGTCCTCGTCGGAGACGAAGAGGATGTGGTCCTGCCGAAGGAGGGGGTCCCCCTGCCACCGCTCAGGCGGGACGGGGCGGACGCGGCTATCGGGCCCTATCTCCCGCAGCCAGCCCTGGGCGGAGATGCCGATCAGGGCCTGGGGGAAGCAGTCAGCCAGCGCCGCGTCCACCTCGCCGGACACGGGCCCGAGGAGGACGATCCCGGCGTCGCGCCAATCGTCCGGCAGGGAGGCGGGGGTGATGAGGGGGGCGCGCTGAGGGACGTACTGGACGCGGCCTTGAGCCGTGTAGACGTTGCGGAACTGGGTGGAGAGGGTGGAGGGCACGCGCACGATCTCGGTTCCTGGGAGGGCCTCCTCCAGCGGGAGGTCCGGAGCGGCGGCGGTCAGGACAGCGGTGCGCAACCCCATGCGGGTAGCCAGGAGGGTGGCGTAGGAGGTGGTGCCGCCGAGGCGCCAGCTCACCGCTTCGTCCCTACTCGTCTGGGGAGAGATGTCCTGGACTACATGCCCGATGACCAGGAACTCTGGCGGCATCAACGCTCGCCGGGGCGGCCTCGTTGCGGATAGATGACTACCTTGCGGCCATCACCTTCGCCGACGGATCCCGTGGTGACGGCGCTGTCTTCGGCGAGGACCAGGTGGACGATGCGACGCTCGCCGGCGGGCATTGGCTCCAGGGTGAGGGAGCGGCCGGTCTTGCGCACGCGGTCGGCCATGCGCTGGGCGAGGTCAATCAGGGAGTCCTCGCGGCGCCGTCGGTAGTGCTCGATGTCGAGGCTGATGAGCACGCGGCTGTCCATATCGCGGCTTACCATGAGGTTGATCATGTACTGGAGGGCGGCCAGGGTGGCGCCGCGGCGGCCGATGAGGAGGCCTAGGTCTTCGCCTTCAACGTCCAGAACGGCGCTGGCACGGCCGAGGCCGTCGCCTGGCGTTTCGGGGGCCCGCACTGAGACTTCGCCGTCGATCTCCATGAAGGCGAGAAGTTGGCTCAGGTGATCCGAGGCCAGCTCCACCTCCGGCGAAGCGACGTCCTTGATTTCGATCTCTGGCGGCTCTTCGCCCTCCATTGCGGGCTGCGCCAGCGGTCTGTCGGTAGCCTCCACATCGGGCTCCGCCATCGGTCTGCCTGTGTCCTCCAAATCGGGCTCCGCCATCGGTCGGGCAGTGCCCTCCTCCAGGGCGGTGACGCGGACGCGGGCCTGTTCGCCGCCGATGCCGAAGAGCCCCGGCTTGCCGGCGGTGAGGATCTCTATTTCGACTTGCTGGCGCTTGAGGCCTAGCTCCTCCAGGGCATCGTCAATCGCCTCATCGACGCTTTTTGCGCTTACCTCTACGCTTTCCATGGGCGGACCTCGCTTCCTGCGGGTTCGAAGAGGCGGCGGTTTCGGCCTCCTCCTGAACATCCGGTTGCATCTTGGGCTGCGGTTTCTTGTTTGGTGTGGCCGCCGGGATGGGGAGGAGATTGCGCCAACTCATACTCCGGCCGTAGACGAGGTAGCTGGCGAACACGCTGAATATGTTGGAGATGACCCAGTATACACCGACGCCGCTGGGCAGCGACAGCGTTATCCAGACCATCACCAGGGGCATCATCCAGGTCATCATCTGCTGTTGCTGTTGCTGCTGGGGTGTGGAGGACGGGGTCTGGGCGAGCTTCGTCTGCACGTAGGTGCTGACACCTACCATGAGGGGTAGTATGAAGGTGTTGTCCGCCTCCCCCAGTTTCAGCCAGAGGAATGTCTGCCCCAGCGGGATGGCGTCGCTGAGGTAGGACCAGGGGTAGATCCGCTGCGATAGCCCCACCAGGCTCTCCGGGCTGCCGCCGACGACGAACGCCAGGGCGCGGTAGAGGGCGATGAACACCAGCATCTGGATCGCCATCGGCATGAAGCAGCCCAGGGGGTTGATCCCCGTCTCCTTGTAGAGCTTCATCGTCTCCTGCTGGCGACGTTTGGGGTCCTTGTACTTCTTCTGTATCTCCTGCATGCGCGGCTGCATCTCTTGCATCGCCTTCGTGGACTGGAGCTGGCGCAGGGTGAAGGGGATGGTGACGAGGCGCAAGATGATGGTGAAGACGATGATAGCCAGGCCGAACTGGCCGCCGAGCAGGTTGGTGAGCAGTAGCAGGGCGTTGATGAGGGGGTTCATGAGAAGGGTGTTCCAGGCGACGCCCGGGCCGAGCACGACGAAGGATCCGACGACCGTCACGACGATGGCGATCATCAGCATGCTGCCCAGGTTGGGGCGCGACACTGTGGGGGTGGCGGGGGTAGATCCGCTCACGGTGTGACTACCTTGTCGAAGCTCCCGTCTGTGGGGTCGATCCGAAACAGGTCGCCGCCCTGAGCGCTGATGAACACCGCTCTCCCGAGTACGGGCGAGTCCGCGATGGGGTTGGAGAGGACGGTCTTTTCGATGCCGTCCTCTTCGGTCTTGGACCAGATGCGATTTCCGTTCTCCGGGTCCAGGCCGTAGATGTTGCCCTTGCGGTCCACGATGACGAGGGCGTCGCCGGCGAGCAGGGGTGTGGAGCGCAGCGGCTCCAGGGCTTCGAAGGGGGCGTCCCAGACCGGCGTGCCGTCCTCCAGGCTCAGGGCGTACAGGTTGCCATCCAGGTTGGGCGCGTAGACGGTGCCGTCCAGCACGAGCGGTTTGCCCCAGAACCAGTTGTCTGCCTTGAACGGCCAGCCTTCACGCTCCTCGCCGGTCTCCGCGTCTACAGCGTGTAGAGTACGATCGAAGCCGCCGATGAGGATGGCGCCGTCGGCCAGCACTGGGTCCGATATCAGGCCGCGTACCGCTTCAAACGGCGTATCCCATATGGGGTCAAGCGTATCGGCGTCCAGGGCGTAGAGCTTGCCGTTGACGGAGGCCACATAGACGACGCCTTCGACTATCAGTG
>JADFKX010000182.1 GCA_022564695.1 Chloroflexota bacterium
GTCGTGAAGGAGAGCCTAGCCCAGCTGCTCACCTGGCCCGAAGTATCGCATCGCCGCATGATGGGCGCCGACTGCTTCCTGGTGAGCAACCGCATGTTCGTCATCCTTCCGCCGGACGACATCGCCGCCTTCAAGCTCCCGCCGCCGGAGCGAGAACGCCTCTTAGACCTCCCCGGCGCCGGCCCGTTCACCGTCAGCCGAGGCACGTTCGGCACCTGGGTGCAGGCGCCGTTGCCCTCCCTGGACGACAAGCCGCTCGTCGCCTTCGCCCGCGCCGCCTGCGAGCACGTCCGCGCTCTCCCCAGGGGCAGGCCACGCAAGAGAACGCGCCCCAGCGCCAGTCGCACCAGATGAACGTCCTTCTCGTCGGCTCCGGCGCCCGCGAGCACGCGCTCGCCTGGAAGCTGCGACAGTCGCCCAAGCTGACCGACCTGTTCATCGCGCCGGGGAACGCCGGCACCGCCGCCCTGGGCGCCAACCTTCCCCTGAACGCCTCGGACGTGGAGGGGCTGACCCGCGCCGCCAAGGAGAACCGCTGCGAGCTTGTGTTGGTCGGGCCGGAGGACCCGCTGGCCCGCGGCCTGGTGGACCGGCTCGCCGTAGAGGGGATCGCCGCCTTCGGCCCCAGCCAATCGGCGGCCCGCATCGAATCGTCCAAGGCGTTCGCCAAAGCGCTGATGGAGCGCCACGGCATCCCCACAGCGCGCACCGCCGTGTTCACCAACCGCACCGACGCCCGCAACCACATCCAAGGGCTGGAGAAGCCGCCCGTCGTGAAGGCGGACGGGCTCGCCGGCGGCAAGGGCGCGTTCATCTGCGACACGAAAGACGAGGCGCTCCGCGCCATCGATATGATGATGGGCGAACAGGCGATCTTCGGCGCCGCCGGCCGGACAGTCGTCATCGAGGAGCGGCTCAGCGGCCGCGAGGTGTCAGCGCACGCCTTCAGCGACGGCCGCACGACGCTGCCCATGCCCTACTCCTGCGATTACAAGCGGGCGCTGGACGGCGACGAAGGCGCCAACACCGGCGGCATGGGCGCCTACAGCCCGCCCGCCTGGCTGGACGCCGACACCGCCCGCGCGATCGATGAACGGATCACGACCGCCGCCGTCAACGCCATGATGGACGATGAGACGCCTTACCGAGGTGTCCTCTACCCCGGCATCATGGTCACGCCGGACGGGCCCAAGGTGCTGGAGTACAACTGCCGCCTCGGCGATCCGGAGGCCCAGGTGCTCCTTCCCCGCCTGAAGACGGACCTGCTGGAGATCTGCCTGGCCGTGGCCAACAACCGCCTGCAAGAGATGCGGGTCGAGTGGTCGGAGCAAGCGTGCGTGGCCGTCGTGCTCGCCTCCGGCGGCTATCCGGAGGAGTACCAGACCGGCTTCCCTATCTCCGGCCTCGCCCAACTGGAGCCGGACGCCATGGTCTTCCACGCCGGCACCGCCCTGGCAAAGGACGGCTCCGTGGTCACCAGCGGTGGCCGCGTCCTCACCGTCGCCGCCCTCGGCGATACGCTGGTCGAAGCGCGCGCCAAGGCCTACCGAAACGTTCAGCGCATCCACTTCTCACTCCGCCACTACCGCCGCGACATCGCCGCTCCCGCGCAAGAGGCAAGGGTGCAGTAGAGGGCCGCCCTTGACCGTGCGCTCTCTTGCTCCCACAATCAGGCCATGACCCGCGTAGCTATCCTCGTCGGCTCCAAGTCCGATGTCCCCGTACTGGAGCCCTGCCTCCAGACCCTCACCGGCCTCGGCATCGAGCACGAACTGCACGTCATGTCCGCCCACCGCACGCCTGCCAAGGTCCAGAAGTTCGCCTCAGCCGCCGCTGACAAGGGCTTCGAAGTGATCATCGCCGCCGCCGGCATGGCCGCCCATCTGCCGGGCGTAGTCGCCGCCTTGACGCCGCTACCCGTTATCGGCCTGCCCATCGGCAAGCCCGGCATGTCCGGCCTGGACGCCCTCCTCGCCATCGCCCAGATGCCGCCCGGCGTGCCCGTGGCCTGCATGGCCGTCAACGGCGCCAAGAACGCCGCCCTCTACGCCGCCGCCATCCTCGCCCTCAAGCACGAACCCGTCCGAGCGGCCCTGGCGGC
The DNA here is from genome assembly GCA_022564695.1 of Chloroflexota bacterium. Classification (GTDB taxonomy): domain Bacteria; phylum Chloroflexota; class Dehalococcoidia; order SM23-28-2; family RBG-16-64-32; genus JADFNQ01. Next base: position 2,102 of record JADFKX010000182.1, read on the forward strand.
CTATCGACAGGAGCTGGCTCAGGCTTGACAGACCCCCTACAGCGCAACATAATTCGCGTTAAGCGAGCATGTCCCTGATGAAAATCCTGAGGCGACTCCCCATATTGGCGATTGCCGCTCTCCCTTTGCTCCTGGCCGCCGCCTGCACAGGGGAAGGGCCATCCCCCACCCCGCAATCAACTCCTACCGAAGTGCCGGAGGAGGTGGTCCGGCTCTGGATGCCTGAGGTCATGGGGCTAGGGATACTATTCCGCGACTTCGTGGCTCCTCCGCTCCTCGAACAAGCCCGCATTGAGCTTCAGATCCAGGAGGAAGACATCCCCTTCGAGGGTCTGGAGGCTCTGCTCCGCGACTCGCTCACGGCAGGTGACATCGACGCCGACCTGGTGGCTGTGCCCGCCGCGATGGGGCGTAGGCTATTGGATGATGGATTGTTGGACCAGCCCGTGGTGTTCCTCTTTTCGACCGAAGAGGCGCTGGGGTTCGACTTAGCGGCCGTCTTAATGGCCGCCCCCGCCTCGCAGACGGGGGCACGTAGTCGCCAGACCGACCCCCTGGCAGGGCAGCGGCCTCTGGTTTGGAGTGGGGATTGCCCCCAGAGCTTGACAGTCCAGGCCCCATCTCCTCGTCGGTACGCCGGCTTGGCCAGTCCTCTCCTGGCACCACTCTTGAGGGACCACCTTTCGGAGGCCGAAGAATTCGCCGAGGATATCGTCGAGAACGCGGCGAAGGAGTTCGCCAAGAAAGGGTTAGGTAATCTGGAGAAGGTGATCATAACAGCGGGGACAGAAATAGTGTTGGAAGAATATGTCTCTCAGGAAGCGCTCGATGAACTGGTCAAGAAGTACGGCCCGAAGACGGCGACCCGCATCGTTGGTAGAGCCTTTGTAATCGTGGGTGTCGCTAATGACCTCGGGGCTATCATCGAATTCAGCATTGAGGGTGTTCGCCTTGCGGATGCCCAGCACAGCAGGGATCTTACACTTTTGGAGACCGTCCATATGGCACAGGACGCCATGCTGAATATCCAGGGAAAGATCATTGATGTCAAAAATGAGCTCATTTCCTGCGAGCTCGACGGCGCGGCGGGAGAGGAAAGGGTACTCGAGCTCTGGGAAAGAGGTAACCTGTTTGGAGCAAGGGCCAGAGATACCATCTCGGATATTGCCCGCGCGGGCGACGGCGACACTGCGCAATCTTTGAGAGAGCTGACGGACAACATCGAGGACCGGAATTCTCGTCTGGCGACGGAAGTGTTGGAGCGGGCCAGAGCCAAGTCTGCACGACTGACCTCAACGCTAACGCCCACGCCCACACCCCCAGCCGCGCCTCCCACGCCCACACCCCCACCCTTGGCTCCGCCCACAGCCGCGCCCACAGCCCCACCCGCAGCCCCGCCCACGCCGGTGTACTCTTGTGACCTGAGCTTCTTCTTCCTCCACTACAGCGGCGCCGGTTTGATGGATGTGACCGTCGATTTCACCTGCAACCGGGAGGCCTCCAAGGACATCAAGCTGTTCCGCAACGGCGCGGAAATCGGATCCTGGCAAGGGGTTCAGGAGCAGAGCGGTTCGGTAAAGGTGGAAGGTGTCGAAGATGTTGATGGGGATGAGTATCAGGTGGTAGTTACCTGTGAGGGCACGGAGATAAAAAAGACGGTGACAAACACGCAACCCTAGCGGATCGCGTAGCGCGGCTACTACTACGCTGATCTCACGTCGGGAAGTATTCCCAAGAATCTCTGGTTCCTGGCCTGGCCCCAGGTTCGTCCTCCTCCAGAAAGTCCTTCGAGACGGCCTCTTCCGCCGCTCCCTGTTCGTGGCCCAGCGGCCGCTCTGACTCCCGCGCACCTGTGCTACGCTGTGACTAACCCCTACTCTGGAGGTGTCCCATGCCCCTCATCGACCATGACTCTGTCACCCCCGTCGAGATGTTCCCCGGCGTCGTCCGCCGCACCCTCACCTAC
>JADFKX010000029.1 GCA_022564695.1 Chloroflexota bacterium
CATGGTCAGAGAGCGACATCAAGCGGACGCCGCGGTTATAGGCTAGGTCGATGAGCTCAGTGGGTGTTAGTACGCCATCGGAGAAGGTGCTGTGGGTGTGCAGGTCGGCGCGGCTGCCCATCAGGTGAGTTCGCGATCGACCCGCTGAATGCCAGTCGCCCGGCCGCTCGCTTCGTCAATCTGGATTAGAACGGAGTTGAAAACGACGGGGCCGTGCTCGTCGGTCGTGAAGCGGGCGGGGAGCTGATTGAGAAAGCCGTCGATAACGGGCTGCTTCATCACCCCCAGGATGGAATCGCGCGAGCCGACCATCCCCACGTCCGTCACGAACGCGGTGCCCTTGGGCAGTACCCGCGCGTCGGCGGTAGGGATATGAGTGTGGCTGCCAATGACGGCGCTGACGCGGCCGTTCAGATACCAGGCCATGGCTGCCTTTTCGCTGGTGGCCTCGGCGTGCATGTCCACTATGATGATGTCGCAGTTTTCGATGTTCGCAAGGGCATTATCGGCGCCACGAAAGGGACAGTCCAGGGAACCGGGCATGAAAGTGCGGCCCATAAGGTTGATCACGGCGACGCCGTTGTGGCAGAGGAAGCCGCGGCCGGGGGCGCCTTCGGGGTAGTTAAGGGGGCGCAGCACGGGAGCTTCGCCATCCAGATAGGGGTATATCTCGTTGTAGCGCCAGATGTGATTGCCGGAGGTGATGATCTCCACCCCCGCCTCAAACAGCTCATCGGCGGTACTTGGCGTGAGACCTTTGCCGCCGGCCGCGTTCTCGCCGTTGGCGATGACTATATCCAGATCGTGGGTGCGCCTGATCTCGGGTAGAAGGCAGGCGACGGCCTTACGTCCCACCTTACCCACAACGTCACCGATTAAGAGTATATTCACTACCGGGCATACCTTCTAGGGAGCGGGGCGTCACGGGCTGACGACGCCTCCCCCAGAATGCTACTTCGCGTACTCCACCGACCGCCTTTCGCGGATAACGGTGATCTTGACCTGGCCGGGGTAATCGAGGGTCTCCTCGATCCGCTTGCTGATCTCCTTCGCCATGCGGTTGGCGCCGAGGTCGTCTATCTCTTCCGGCCTGACGATGATACGGATCTCGCGACCGGCCTGGATGGCAAAGGACTTGTCGACGCCTGGGAAGGCGTTGGCCACCTCCTCCAGCGCCTCAAGCCGCTTGATGTACTGGTCCATTGACTCGCGGCGGGCGCCGGGCCGGCTGCCGCTGATAGAGTCGGCAACTATGGTGATGATCGCCTCCGCTGACGAGGGCTCCACCTCCTCGTGGTGCGCTTCGATGCAGTGGATCACGCCAGGGTGGACGTTGTGGCGGCGGGCTAGCTGGGCGCCGATCTGGGCGTGAGTGCCCTCGATATCATGGTCGATCGCCTTTCCCAGGTCATGTAGGAGGCCGCCGCGGCGGGCCACCTCCACGTTGGCGCCCAACTCGTGGGCCACCATGGCGGCCAGGTTGGCCGTCTCCACGGCGTGATTAAGCTGATTCTGGCCGTAGCTGTAGCGGTATTTCAGGCGGCCCAAGGTGCGGATAATCTCCGGGTGTAGGCCCGGACAGCTGGCCTCCAGAGCGGCCTCCTCGCCGGCCTCCTTGATGGAGGCGTCTACCTCCTTGCGGGCCTTCTCCACAGTCTCCTCGATGCGGGCTGGGTGTATCCGGCCGTCGTGGAGGAGCTTGGTGAGGGCCACGCGGGCGATCTCTCTCCGAACAGGATCGAAGCCGGATAGGGTAACGGCGTCAGGCGTGTCATCAATGATGACGTCCACGCCGGTGGCGTGCTCCAGAGAGCGGATGTTGCGACCCTCGCGGCCGATGATGCGGCCCTTCATATCCTCTGAGGGCAGAGGCACGATCGAGGTTGTGGTCTCCGAAACCACGTCGCTAGCGAGCCGCTGCATGCTGGTTGCTATGATCTTGCGGGCGCGCACGTCCGCCTCCTCCTTGACCTCTTTCTCGATCTTGCGTAGAAGGCGGTTGGATTCGTCCCGTATCTCGCGCTCCACCTGGGCGAGGAGGACCTCCTTGGCCTCGCCGGCGGTCAGGCTGGAGATGCGCTCAAGCTCTTGCTTGTGCTGCTCTTCAAGCTCCCGGAGCTCACCCTTAGCCTCTTCCAGCTGGCCTTCCTTATTCTGGAGATTGCGCTGACGCTGCTCCAGGGAGTCCAGCTTGCGGTCTAGGTTTTCTTCCTTTTGGATGAGGCGGCGTTCAAGACGCTGGACATCTTTACGCCGCTCTTTTAGCTCGGCCTCAGTCTGCTGACGAAAACGGAGGGACTCCTCCTTGGCTTCAAGGATAATGTCCTTTTGTCGTCTCTCGGCCTCATTGAGGATACGGGCGGCGCTACGCTCGGAAGCGGCGATACGCCGCTGTGTGATTCGTTGTTGAAGTAACGCTCCGCCGAGTACACCCCAGAAGACACCGAGAAGGCCGACGCCGATTGCGATAACCGCGCCTTCCGGCATCGTATCCTCTCTTCCTTATTTAGTTTTGGGAGATGTTTCATAGGATTTTCAGCTGGAGCGGCCAATCTGACCACTCGAATTTATCATACGGTGTGCCAGATTGAGGTGTCAAGGAAATGGCTAATCTGTTAATCGGTTTAAGCGTTTAATTCGATCACCTTTGCCGGCAACCCGCGATGACCCGGTACGGGCGACCGAAGTCAATCGCTCACTGGTGCGTCCGGCTCCTCGGCAAGCTCTCGCTGGCGGCGTTCAGCGGTCCTGCGCACGGCCCCGTAACCGGAAGTCGCGACGGTGCGGGAAGCCGCCGGGCGGCGGCGTTTAGGTGTAGGGGTGGATTATTTGGTAGCGCCTGCTTGGTCCGCAGCCACTGCGGCCACCGGCTCTGGCGGCGCATGGGTGGCGCGAACGAGGTTTTGTAGCTCCTCGAAGAGCTGTGGGTTCTCTCGCAGGTAGGCCTTGACCTGCTCCCGGCCCTGGCCCAGCTTCCGCTCTTCAAACGAGTAGAAGGAGCCCTGCTTCTTGACGATCTCCGCGTCCACCGCCAGATCCAGGACGTCTCCCTCACGGCTTATCCCGATCTGGGGGCCGTGGAAGATGATATCGAACTCCGCCGTGCGGAAGGGGGGCGCCAGCTTGTTCTTCACAACCTTGGCCCGTACACGGCTGCCGATGACAGTACCGTCGTGTTTCAACGTCTCTATGCGGCGCAGGTCTATGCGCACGGAGCAGTAGAACTTCAGGGCGCGGCCGCCGGGGGTCACCTCCGGATTGCCGAACACGATGCCGATCTTCTCCCGCAGCTGGTTGATGAAGATGAGGGCGGTGCGGGAGCGGGCCACGGCGGCGGTGAGCTTGCGCAGCGCCTGCGACATGAGGCGCGCCTGCAGCCCGGGCAGGGAATCGCCCATATCACCTTCGATCTCCGCGCGGGGGACGAGGGCGGCAACGCTATCGACCACTATGACGTCAACGGCGTTGGAGCGGATGAGCGCCTCGCAGATCTCCAGCGCCTGCTCGCCGGTATCTGGCTGGGAGATTAGCATATCCTCGATGTTGACGCCGAGGGCTGAGGCGAAGCTGGGGTCCAGGGCGTGCTCCACGTCCACGTAGGCTACCGCAGACTGGCTGCCCAGGCGCTGAGCCTCGGCCACTATGTGCTGGGCCAGGGTGGACTTGCCAGCCATCTCCGGCCCGAAGATCTCCGTGACGCGGCCGCGCGGTATGCCACCTATGCCCAGGGCGATGTCCAGGGACAGAGACCCGGTTGGGATGGCCTCCACACTCATCCGCGCGGATGCCTCTCCCAGGCGCATAATAGAGCCGCGACCGAACCGCTTCTCGATCTGGCCGATGGCCAACTCCAGCGCCTGCTGGCGTCCCTTCTGGCCGTTACCGGAATTGCTCACGATGCCTCTCCTCTCAGCCTGGGCCGTCGGCATAATAGCATGCGTGGGTGGTGCCAACAAGGCTCGGATGACACTCGCCGCTCGCTATCAGAATATGGACATCGCCGCCCGCAAGATGATGAACAGGAGGAAGCCCGCTATCAAAGGAGAGAGGTCCATCATGCCGGTGCGAGGCATGAACTGGCGGATCGGGGCCAGGATCGGTTCAGTGACCTCGTGGACGATGCCGTAGATGGGGTTGTCGGGGCTGAAGCCTATCCAAGAGAAGATGACCCGCATGAAGATCGCGATCAGCAGGGCACCGATCAGGAGCTGGACGAAAAGACCTAAGGGTTCGATGGCTTATCCTCCCAGACGCTTCGCTTTCTCATAAGCGGCCTGCACCGCTTCGATGAAGGCCAGACGCGTGCCGGCTTTCTCCAGCGCCCGGAGCCCCTCAGTGGTGGTGCCGGCGGGCGAGGTGACTTCGTTGCGCAGGTCAGCAAGGTGCTTGCCGGTCGCCTCGGCGTACTTGGCTGAGCCCAGGACGGTCTGGATGATCATCTGCTGGGCCATGTCACGGCGGAGGCCGATGTGGACGGCGCCGTCGATGAGCGCCTCCATGACCAGGAAGATGTAGGCGGGGCCGCTGGAGCTGACGGCGGTGGCCATGTTCACGTACTTCTCGTCGTCCACGTAGAGCTCGTGGCCCAGGACGGCCAGGACGCGCTGCACCTCATCGCGGGCGGCCTGGGGGACGGCGTCCGTGGCGGTCCAAACGGTCATCCCCTCGCCGATCCGGGCGGGCGTGTTGGGGATCGCCCGTACGATGGCGTCGTGCTTCAGGGCGTCGCGGATCGTAGCGATGGTGACGCCGGCCATTATTGACATAACAGTCTGTCCGGATTTAATCGATATCTCCCGTGCCGCCACCGGAAACTCCTGTGGCTTAACTGCCAGGACGGCGATGTCGGCGCCCTCAAGGACTGGGGCCGGCTTGTCTAGCGCCTTGATCTCGTATGTTGAGCTGAGATAGTCACGCCGCTGGGAGAGGAGGTCGCAGACGGCCACGTCCTGGGGATTCGCGAGGCCATTCTTCAGTACGCCGCTAATCATCGCCTCGCCCATGACGCCGCCGCCGATGAACGCGAGTTTCATCGCCCGCTCCTCTCGCCGAAGATGGCGCGGCCGACGCGCACGATGGTGGCCCCTTCCTCCACCGCCACCTCAAAGTCGTCTGTCATGCCCATAGACAGCTCTTGCAGCCGCAGGGAGTCAGCGAGGCGTCGCAGGCTACGGAATACGGGTCGCAACTCCTCGTCGCCCCCGGTCATGGGGGCGACGGTCATCAGGCCGCGGACGTCTAGCCCGGGCAGGCTGCGGATCGCCTCCGCCTGGGCGGGCAGCTCCCTTGGTGAGAGGCCGTACTTGGCGGGCTCTCCGGAAACGTTGACCTCAAGAAGGACGGGCACCCGTACTGATGGAGGCGCCCGTCTGCTGATCGCTTCGGCAAGGTGGAGGGAATCCACGGAATGAATTATATCAAACAGGCCCAGCGCCGTCTTGACCTTGTTGGTCTGAAGGTGGCCCACCATATGCCATGTGAGCCGGGGCGATATGTCCGTCAGCTGCGGCAGCTTGGCCTGCGCCTCCTGAACGCGGTTCTCGCCGAACTGGCGCAGGCCGGCGGCTGCGCTCTCACGCACCGCCTCCGACGTAAACCCCTTGGTCACCGCCACCAGCGTCACCTCGTCGCTGGAGCGGCCGCTGCGGCGGCAGGCGCTGGCTATCCGGAGGCGCACCGCCTCCACCCGTTCGGCGATCGTGGATAGGCGTCCGGACGTCTGCATTCCGGCTTCAGTATAGCAGCGGCCGTGGTGGCGCTCAGCCTGCGATCCTGCTTCGCGGGCGAGGGCTAAACCTCCAGGATGAGCTTGCCTGCGTCGCGTCCTTTTAGTCTGAAGACTGGTTGAAGCGGGGCTTGCGCTTTTCCCGGAATGCCGCCAACCCCTCTCGGGCGTCGTCATGGTGGTCGGAGATGGCGGTCTTCGCGGCGATTTCGTCCAGGGCGTGAGCGAAAGTCATCTCCGCCGCGTTGTAGACGGAGCGCTTCAACAGCCGCATCGCCACCTGAGGCCCGTCTGCCAGCTCGCGCGCCAGCTTCATCGTCCTCTCCATGAGCTGCTCAGGTGGCGCCACTTCGTGCACAAGCCCGGACTCCAGCGCCTCGGACGCGCTGACGATCCTGTTGCGCATGAGGAAGTCCATCGTCTTCGCCACACCCAAAAGCTGGACGAGCAGATACTGGCCGCCTTCGTCCGGCATCAGGCCAAAGCGCAGCGTGCCGCTGCCCAGCCGCGCCTCAGCGGATGCGATGCGAAAGTCGCAGGCGAGCGCCAGGGAAAGCCCTGTCTGGATAGCGATGCCGTTAATCGCGGCGATGGTGAGCTTGTCCAGATTGCGCACCGCCAGGTTGAGCGGCTGGGACAGGGCGCGGAGCCCATCGTACGTCCCGATTGGGGTCCCGTGTCCGCCGCCGATCTTGGGTACCAGCGCTGTGGCCCCCTTGCTTGGTACAGGGCGGCCCGTTACGTCGTCGCCGGCGGAGAATGCTCGCCCGGAGCCGGTGAAGATCACCACTCGCACCGCGTCGTCCATCTGGGCCTGGAGCAACGTCTCCACCAGGTCGCGCTTCATGTCCTGGGTCATCCCGTTGAGCCGCTCCGGCTGATTGAAGGTGATGAGGGTGATGCCGGGGTCGTGCAGCGTTAGTTCAAAGCCACGGAAGTTACCCGCTTCCACAAGTCAGCCTCCATTCCGTGAGCGTACGCTTCATTCGCCGGCGAACGTCGGCGATCGCTTCTCGACGAACGCCGTGGCCGCATCACGGTGATCGTTCGTAGTCGCCGAGAGGCGCATGTTCAGCGCCTCCTGGTCAAGCACCGTCAGCAGGTCGGAGGAGGCCGATCGGTTGAGGTTCTCCTTCATGCGGGCGTAGGCGAGGGTTGGCCCGCTGGCGAGCTGGGCAGCCAGCGCCATCGTCTCCTCTTCGAGCTTGTCGTGGGGGACGACGCGGCTTACCATGCCGATCTTGAGCGCCTCTTCAGCGATGAGGATCTCGCCGGTGAAGTAGAGCTGGCGCGCCCTCTCCATACCGACTAGCCGGGGCAGGAAATACGAGCCGCCGAAGTCGCCGCTGAAGCCGACGTTCCGGAACACCGTTCCCAGCTTCGCCTGGTCAGACGCGACTCGTAGGTCGCAGGCCAGCGCCAGGCTGAGGCCAGCGCCCACCGCGTGCCCGTTCACCATCGCGATCGTCGGCTTGGGCATCGTGTGCAGAACGTAGCTCGTGCGTCTCTGCGAATCGCGCAGCGTCTCCACACCTCGCGCGAAGTTTGCGGCCCGCGAGCGCTCGTCGTCGGCCCCCAACAGCGCGTCGCGGCCGGTGGCCATGCCCTTTACGTCGCCTCCCGCGCAGAACGCCCGCCCCGCTCCCGTCAGCACCACGCAGCGCACCGATTCATCGCTCGCGCATTCCGCAAGGTGCGCCGCCAGCAGCGGCATTAGCTGACCGCCCATAGCGTTCAGGCTGTCCGGACGGTTTAGCGTGATCAGGGCAACGCCGTCGGGTCGCTTTTCAAACAGTACGTCTGGCATGATAGACCTCCATCCTCATAGACTGTGGCGCATTATATCACCGTCAGCGCAGCGGCCCGGGTTGGAGCGCTTCGGCCAAACGCCCTCGGTCCTCATCGTATACTGGGCTTCAAGGAGGTGCCTGAACAATGAACGTCCGATTCGTCGCCGGCTTCTCCGTCATCGTTGACGAAGCCGCGTCGGCGCGCCGCTTCTACGGCGAGATGCTGTCGCTGCCGGTCAAGTTCGATGAGGGGAGCGACTACTCGGTAGTTGACCTGCCGGGACTCAAACACTTCGGTCTGTGGACGCTGCGTGACGCCGCCCGCAGCACCTTCGATCGGGACGAGTGGCCTGAGGAGGTCCCGAGGCCGCAGGCAACGCTGGAGCTGGAGGTGGACGACGTTGCCGAGGCGGTGGCGGAGCTCAAGGGCAGAGGGCTGGAGCTTCTTCAGGACATGAGGGTCGAGCCTTGGGGCCAGACCACGGCCCGCCTGCTCTCGCCGGAGGGGTTGCTCATCGGCGTTGTCTACACCCCGATGCTCCGGGAAGAGGAATCGAAGACGTGAGCCGGCTCGTCCGCAACCGTTGGCGAGAGGGCTGACGGCAGGCGCCGCGCCCGGTGTATAATACCGCCGATTCCGCATGATAATCTCCATCGTCACACGCAAGACCAGCGTTGCGGAGCGGGCGCAATGGCAGTCGCGCCTGGAGGGAGTGCTGCCCAAGATCACGGAGGCGCTTAAGGCGGAGACCGGCTTCGCAGGCGTGCAGTACCTGTGGGGGGTCGAGGACGACGGTGTGATGGGGCAGATCACGCGCTGGCAGACGCTGGACCACTGCCTTCGCTACGTCCGCGATGGTGGCGCGGCGACGGTGGCGATGCTGGAGGATCGCGCCGTTCCAACAGCGCCCTACCCGGACGGGGCCTGGGTGCGACGCACTTTCGAGGTTGTGGAGGCGGGCTAGCCGCGCGGCGGCTGGCGCATGTCCCACCAGGCGAAGGCGGCGATGGCGGCGGCGATGATCGCCAGCCACAGCAGCCCCCAGAGCAGGCCCGCGTTGAACGCCGCGAACAGGCCGGAGATGGCCACCATCGCGCCGAAGATCGCTGCTAAGGGCCAGAACAGGATGCCGAACACCGCCCGCGAGAGCACGAACACTTCCTGCCACCAGGGGGCGGGCTTGTTTCCGTCGTACATGGCGCCTCAGCCTCTAGTTTAGAGCATCTGGCCGTTGACAGCCGCCCGGCCCAGGCGCACAATCGCGGCGTACAGTTAGGCCGCCTTCGCCTCCATCATGAAGCGCGCAAGACGTGCTACGGTCGACGACGCGGTCGACGACCCAGTTCATGGCCGTAGGCGTCCATCAGATCAATGAACTTCGACCACGTGAGATGCTTCCCATTTTGACGCTGGGTTTGTCCTTCACACCAGATTACGTGTTTCATCGTGAGATAGAAATCGCCGCGCAGATCACCATTCGGCTCTTTAACTTGGAACTCAATTCCCCTTTGCTTGACGTCCATAGCGACGCCGAAGTCCTTGATGCTAACCTTCATTTCAATCCTCCTTCTAGCGTTCGGTTAGGTCTAGAGTACAGTACCGGCACTTGTAGGTAGCTGCTAGGCTGCCTTCGCTTCCAGCACTAAGCGCGCAAGACGCGCCTGGGTATAGCTGTCAAGTTCTTTAACGGGGGGGCGAACGCCTATTCGTACGCTGGCGTATGCATTTGCCTCGTTTGTGTTATGATGAAATCGTGGAACTATTAATTGGGATTGTTCTCCTGATAAGCTTAGTTATCAATGCTGTGTTGGGGTTGGCGCAGTTAGCGGACCGGTTGGAGAAGCGTCGCGGGGCGGAATCCACGGCTATCACGAACGTCGATCTCCAGCCGCGAGTCGTGAACATGAGAGGCGATATTTTTAACGTCACCGTATCTGCTAGTGACCGGACGGTAATCGAGCCTGTAACCGACCTTGCACGGACGGCTAACGACCATCAGGTGCCCGAGGCACGCGGTGGGGACGGTGCGACCGGCGGCGTGTGTCCTTTCCAGGCTCCCTCCAAACCGGAATTGTAAGCGGCAATCAGGCCGCCTTCGCCTCCAGCACAAAGCGGGCAGCAGGCGCGTGTGGGCACCACCTCTGCTATACTGCGCGCCGAGATGCCTGAGGACAGCGACTTCCTCTGCGGCGGCTGGATATGGGACTCCCTCCTGCGGGAGCTGCGCTTCCACGTCCGCACTCGCAAGGGCTGGAAGGACGAGCCGGAGCAGGTAGAGCGGCTGCAGCCCGTTAGCTCCGTCACCTGGCTCCGCTGGTCGCAGGCGCCGATGCAGACGGCCACGGGCGAGATGGTGTCCAGCAGCCATTCGCGGCTGGTGATCGCCTTCGAGAGAAGGGGTGACATAACGATCAACGAGGCCGACCGGGAGTGCGCCGGGATGCTGGCGGGCGCGATCGCGGAGGCGTATGGGCTGTCGGTGGTGGAGGAGGGAGCGCCGGGCGGTCGGCGGACGGGGAATCTCCCCACACGCGATGAGATGGGGCGGCTGGTGACCCACCTGGGCAAGGTAGAGGTGACGCTGGACGAGACGACGCGGGAGATCGTAGAGTCACGGCGGCGGTTCCCCTTTGGTAAGTCGCGGCGGAGCGTCTCGTTTGCGGAGGTGCGGCGGCTGGATCTGACCAACGAGGTGAAGGGCCCGGCCGAGACGTTCACCCTGTGGGCGCTCGTAGGGCCGGAGGAGGAGCGGCTGGCGATCGCCTCCTACCAGGGGTACGAGGGCTGGGCCGACCCCGAGGAGTGGCGCGAGTTCGCCCGCGAGATGGGGCGCTCGTTCGGGGTGGAGGTGACGGGAGCCGAAAGCTAGAGCTGACGGCGGAAGTCATCCTGAGCCCTTCGCTGCGTGTCATTCTGAGCGAAGCGAAGAATCTAAGGGCTCGCTCAGGATAAACTCCGCGAAGGATCTCGGGTGCGGATGCCTACGCGGGCGGCCGCACGAAGCCGGCGAGCCGCTCCATCCGTACAATCTTGACCGAAGCCGGATCGAACAGCGGCCCGAAGCCGGACCGGAGCGTCGCCATGTGCGAGGTCTGGCTATGGGCGTTGAACGCCTCGTCGTCGGCATAGACCTCGAAGACGGTGATCTCGCTGGGCTCTTTCTGCGAGCGGTTGAAGACGTAGAGGAGCGCGCCGGGCTCGTTCGCCTCCACGGCGGCGGCCATCTCCTTGAGCGCCTTCTCCGCCTCGGCCTCCTTGCCGGGCTGTATCTTGAACTGCGCCAGGATGGTTGTCATGGGGCCTCCTTGGGTGAGATGCGTTTAGGGCGAGTATAGCAGGGGGAGTGAACCCTACCCGCACTTGTTGTAGCCGCAGGAGCGACAGATCAGGCAGCCCTCCTGGTAGGCCAGCAACGCGCCACAATCCGGACAGCCGAGCCCCGTCGCTTCGGCGGATGGGGGCGCAGCCTGAAGGGGCGAAGCATGCTTCGCCCCTACGCCGGCCTCCGTCACAGCCTGTCCTGAGCCTGTCGAAGGATGGCTCGAGGCGTCTGCGGCGGCGGACTCCGGCGCGAACTTCAGCTCCAGCCAGCGGAACACGTAGTCCACGATCGAGGTCGCCCAGGGGATGTGCGGGTTGTTGGTGCGGCCGTAGGGCTCAAAGCGGGTGTTCTTCAGCTTCCGCGCCAGGTCCTCGATCGGGACGCCGTACTGGAGGGTGACGGAGGTGAGGAGGGCCATCGTGTCCATGAGTCCGGAAACGGTGGAGCCCTCCTTGGCGATCTTGACGAATATCTCGCCCGGGCGGCCGTTGTCGTACAACCCCACGGTGAGGTAGCCTTCCTGGTCGCCCACCCGGAACTTGTGGGTGATGGAGCGGCGCTCGTCGGGCAGGCGCTGGCGGTAGGGCCGGGGTCGCTCGCCCCCGCGGGCGCTCGTCTGGGCCAGGGTGGCGATCTTGCCTTCGATCTCCTGTAGCGCCTCCTGCGTCTCCTGCTCCGGTCCCTTCATGTTGACGGCGGCGTGCGAGAGGACGGAGTAGTCGCGGGAGCCTTCGCGGTAGGTGGTGATCCCCTTGCAGCCCTCGCGGTAGGCGAGCCAGTAGGCGTTGGCGACATCGGCCTCGCTGGCGGAGAAGGGGAGGTTGATCGTCTTGGAGACGGCGTTATCGGTGTGGCGCTGGAATGCGGCCTGCATACGAACGTGCCATTCCGGTGTGATCTCCTGGGCGGTGACGAACAGCCGTCTGGCCCATTCCGGTACCTCTTCGCGGGCCTGGAGGCTGCCGCCCGCGGCCAGGTACTCCATCAGCTCGTCGGAGTGGAACCGCTCCGCCTTGGCCACCTTGACGAAGTGGCTGTTCGCCTCCAGGAGCCGGGTCATCTTGGCGGGGTCCTTGGCGTCCAGGTAGTGCTGGCGGGTGAACGCTAGCGAGAATATGGGCTCGATGCCGGACGAGCAGTCGGCGACGATAGAGAGGGTACCGGTAGGAGCGACCGTGGTGCGGGTGGAGTTACGGTAGGGATAGTCGGGATCGTAGCGTGAGCCCTCGAAGGCCGGGAAGGGGCCGCGCTCCTCGCTCAGGACGAGCGAGGCCTCGTTCGCCTTCTCCTGGATGAAGCGCATGATCTCCTCGCCCAGGGAGAGCGCCTCCTCGGAATCGTAGGGAATGCGGAGCTGGAGGAGGGCATCGTGCCAGCCCATGATGCCCAGGCCTATCTTGCGGGTGAGCTTGGTGGCGTGGTCGATCTCCTCGATCGGGTAGCGGTTCATGTCGATGACGTTGTCCAGAAAGCGGACGCACTGAGGGATAACCTGGGCCAGCCGCTGCCAGTCCAGGCGGCGCTTGGAGCCCTGCCTGCCGTTCCCCTTTACGAACTTCGCCAGGTTGAGCGAGCCCAGGTTACAGGACTCGTAGGGGAGGAGGGGCTGCTCACCGCAGGGGTTGGTGGCCTCTATCTCCCCCAGGTTGGGCGTGGGGCTGTCGCGGTTGATGCGATCGATGAAGACGATGCCGGGGTCGCCGTTGCGCCAGGCGTTGGCCACCAGGAGGTCGAAAACGTGGCGGGCGCGGCGGCGGCCGGCGACCTCGCCACTGCGAGGGTTTATCAGCTCGTACTCCTCATCCTTCTCGACAGCGCGCATGAACTCCTCCGTCACGGCGACGGAGACGTTGAAGTTAGTGAGGGTACGCATATCGCTCTTGAGACTGATGAACTGCTCGATGTCGGGATGGGTGACGGCCAGGATGCCCATGTTGGCGCCGCGGCGGGTGCCGCCCTGCTTGATCGCCTCCGTGGCGGCGTCGAACACCTTGAGGAAGGAGACGGGGCCTGAGGCCACGCCCATACTGGACTGGACGCGATCCCCCTTCGGCCGCAACTTCGAGAAGGAGAAGCCGGTGCCGCCGCCGGACTGGTGGATGCGGGCGGTGTCCTTGATCGCCTGGAATATCCCCTCAATGCTGTCGGGCACGGGCAGGACGAAGCAGGCGGAGAGCTGCTGGAGGTCGCGGCCGGCGTTCATCAGGGTAGGGGAGTTGGGGAGGAAATCCAGCCGCGCCATCAGCTCGTAGAAGCGCTGTTCCCAGCGAGCGGCGGCGTCTAGAGCCTGCCCGGTAACCCTTGCGGACTCTCCCGATGAATCGGGGCTCGGAGAGCCTGCCTGCGCTGAGCTTGTCGAATGGGTCGAAACGTCTTCCAGGGGCTTGTAGAGCAGCTCCGCCTGTGCGATGTTGTGGGCGACGCGGCGGAACATCTCCTCCGGCGTCTCCACCGGCCGGCCTTCGGAGTCCTTGGCCAGGTAGCGGCGCTCGAGGACGACGCGGGCGTTGTCGGCGAGTGGTATCTTGGCGCTACCACTCGATTCGCGTATAGTCATCGTGGTGACCCCAGTATAGCATCGACAAAGACGGCAAAATGCCGCCCGGATGCGCCTAAAGTATTGACAAAACGCTCAACTGTTATAAGAGTGTATTGGATGACGTACAGAGAGAGGAGGGGCCGATGACAACCTCCACTTTGGTTGCCCAACAGGGTCAGCAGAGCGCTTCCCAGGAGGCGCTGCGCGCGTTCGCGGTGCGGTTCCGCCAGAAGCGGAAGGACGTGAACCTGTATTCAACGGTGCTGCTGCTGAAGGACATGCTGGGCCGCAGCCGCCCGGACACCTACCGCCACGATAACCGCAAGGGGTATCAGCGGCCGCTGACGCCCTCGCGGATCCGTCAGGTGTCGGCGTATCTGAGGGAAGAGGAGGGCATATTGCCGACCTCACTCCTGATGTGCATCCGGCGGCCTGATCATGCGTCGTTTGAGCCGGCCGGGCTCGAGACCAGCGGCGGGGAGCCGGGCATGCTGACGATACCCGCCGGCGTCACGATGTGGCTAGTGGACGGCCAGCACAGGCTGTTTGGCCTGGAGCGGGCGCTTACGAAGGACAATGCGAAGTGGCTGGCCGACTATCCGCTGCCGGTGACCATCGTTGAGGGGATAGACGCCTACGAAGAGATGCGCTACTTCCACGTCATCAACACCCGCCAGAAGGGCGTGCCCACGGACGTCGTCGACCGCCACCTGCTGACGATGCGAGAGACCGAGGGCACTGCCCTATTAGAGCGGGAGGGTGAGCGTAACTACCTCCGGGGGCGGGCCACCAAGCTGGTCGATATCTTAGACGGCGATCCTTCCAGCCCCTGGCACGACACGATCATCATGCCCGGCGAGAAGCGGCGACCGCATCACCTGATGCGCCAGCATAGTATGGTCATCTCCCTGGATCCGGTGGTGCGGGACAGCTTCGTGAAGCGGCTAACGGATGAGGAAGCGGGGAAGCTGCTGCTGAACTACTGGTGCGCGGCCCGCGACCGCTGGCAGAGCGCCTTCGAGGATCCACAATCGTACATGATCCAGAAGGCGTTGGGCGCTGGTGCCCTGCACCAGATATTCCCGGACGTGCTGGAGCTGTGTCGTAGCGCCGAGGACTTCTCACAGGAGAAGGTGGCCGACATCCTGGCGGAGATGGGCCGCAGCGCCGGCTTCTGGCATAAGGAGCGCGGACACTATATGGTACGGCAGAGCGGCGCCCGCTACGTGAAAGCGCTGGCGGAGTACCTGCGAGCGCGACTGCCGCGGCCGGTGCTGCGTCGGCTGTAGATTAGGTAGCGGTGGACGCGCCGCACCTGAAGCCTTCAGTTACCCGCTGCGAGCGGTTGCAGCTGCCTTCGTGGCGGCGGACCGCATGGAGAGTAGAGGCTGAGCCCCATCGCGGGCCAGTATCCTGAGGAACGCCTCTACTACAAGGGGGTCGAACTGGCTGCCGCCGTTTCGCTCCAGCTCCTCGACGGCCGCATCAACGGGCATCGCCTTCCTGTAAGGCCGGTCGGTGGTCATGGCATCGAAGGCGTCCGTAACGAGCAGGATGCGGGAGGCCAAGGGGATATCTTCTCTGGCCAGGCCGTCAGGGTAGCCGGAGCCATCGAAGTGCTCGTGATGGTGGCGGATGGCCGGTGTAGCCTCGGAGATGGAGTGTATCTGGCCCAGGATGTGCAGGGCAGCGGCCGGGTGCTGTTTCATCAGGGCCCACTCCTCCTCGTTGAGGGGGCCGGGCTTGCAGAGGATATCGTCCGGCACCGCCAGCTTGCCGATATCGTGAAGGAGGGAAGCGAGACGTATGACCGAAGTCTCCTCTTCCCCTAGGCCCAGCTCTTCAGCCAGCTTGGCGGTGTACCATGAGCAGCGCTCAGTGTGGGCGGCGGTGACTGGGTCCTTGGCGGCCAGGGCGGCCACGAGAGCGGCGACCACGTCCGGCGCCCTGGCGCCGCGGTCCGCGGCGTACCAGGGCAGGCTTCCCTCCGCCCTGTCCTTAAGCAGCTTGCTCCAATCGCCGATGCGGTTCTTGCCGGCGGACTTGGCCCAGTACATGGCGGCGTCCGCGCCGTAAATGAGCTGTTCGGCTGAATCCGCGTTGTGCGGGAAGTCTGCTACACCAAGACTAACCGTGACCTTGGTGCCGTTGCCGCCCGTTCGTTCGGCCACGGCGCGGCGTAGGCGCTCGGCGATGCTGGCTGTCTTGTGGCCGTCGGTGCCCGGCAGCAGCACTGCGAACTCGTCGCCTCCATAGCGATAGGCGTCCTGCCACTGCACTATGTCGGTGAGGACCTGGGCTAGCAGGAGCAGGATCTCATCGCCCGCCTGGTGTCCCAACGAGTCGTTGACTCCCTTGAAGCCGTCGATATCCAGCATGATGAGGCCCACGTTGTCGCCGTCTGATTGAGCCCGAGCGACCAGCTCTCTGACCTTCTCCTGGAA
>JADFKX010000183.1 GCA_022564695.1 Chloroflexota bacterium
GACGTAGGTCTCCCCGGCGCCGTTGCCCCCGGCCGTGTTGGCGTTCCAGGCGCCGATGATCAGGTCGTCAGCGCCGTCCCCGTTGATGTCACCCACCGCCACCGCCTGGCCCGAGTAGTCACTGGCGTCGTCGCCGTAGACGGTAAGGCCAGCGCTGGTGCTGTCCAGGTCGATGACGGCGGGGAGGCTGTCGCTGCCGTAGATGACGTAGGTCGCCCCGGCGGCGTAGCGCCCGGCCGGGCCACCGCGCGAAGCGCCGATGATCAGATCATCGGTGCCGTCGCCGTTGATGTCCCCCGCCGCCACGGACCAGCTGGACAAGTCCGCGCGGTCGGCGCCGTAGACGATGAGGCCGGCGCTGGCGCTGTCCAGATCGACGGTGGCGGGGAGGCTGTCGCCGCCGTAGATGACGTAGGTCTCCCCGGCCTGGGGACGCCCGGCCGGGTCGGCATAGTAGGCGCCGATGATGAGGTCGTCTGCGCCATCCCCGTTGATGTCCCCCGTCGCCAGGGTTGTGCTGGAGAAGTCCCAGGGGTCGTCGCCGTAGACGGTGAGGTCGGCGCTGGTGCTGTCCAGATCAATGACGTACGCCAGCGCCCCGATGCCGAAGGCTGTGAACCCGGCGGTAACGGCAAGCGCCGCCAGCGCCAGCAGAGCGACGATTGAAGATCGTACGTAGCTCATGATCCGCCCTCCCCAGAGTGTGGCCCGTACACATATTTACGCATAAACGCACGGTTTTGTCAATGCTTGATGCCGGTGCGCTATGCCGTACTCACCATGCAGGAGTGTGAGCAGCCGGCGCGGCGCTGGACAGGGGGATGCGGTAGGGGGAAGGGATACCTAGTGGTGAGATCTGCCCGTAAAGGGAGCATGCCCATCAGGGGACAGCCAGGATCGGGCAGCCTCACGATCCATCCGAATAGCGAGACGAGCCAGGCGGCCAGCGAAGACGGCCCGCAAGCCCGGTGGGGCGTGCCCGGCCTCGCCGGCGCGGATATCTGCCCGCACTTCTCGATCCTTCTCAGCTAGAACGGCGCGGACTGAGACTTCGTGTGCATTGAGATCGAATGACATAATGACTGCCTCTCCAATCAATAGAGACGGCAGAGACCGGGTCTCGTTACATTCCAGGCCGGTTTCGCTATCAACCGAAGAAGCGGCAGGAGCTTGGCGGCCTTAATCTACCGCGCCCAGCCCTTCGACAGGCTCTTCAACAAAGCTCAGGACAGGCTTAGGACAGGCGCCGGCGCGCGTACCAGCCGCCCGCGGCGAGAGCGACTACCGCCGCCAGGCCGCCCGCCAGAGCGATGTCTCGTACAGCCGACGGGTCGGCGCCAGCCGCCTGACGCCGGGATGAGTCAGGCGAGACAGAAACGAGTTCCACAATGCCGCCGACGGCGATAGGCTCCATGACAGCGAATAACGATAGGGATGTCGTCGTCCCGCAGACAATATCGTTGACCGTATCCACGGAGTCCGTTACGTCCTCGAAGCCACCCTGCAACTGCTGATGCTTCAGTCTGGACTCCCTCTTCGAATTCTTTAGCAGACTGCCGTCGTAGCGAATACAGACGCTCACCGATCCATCGAACTCGGCCGTGGTATCGATGTCGTAGTAGACACTCGCGGAGCCGGGAAGCCCCACGATCCGGAAGCCCGTTGGGGGCGGCGGCCCGGTCTCCGAGATCGTGACGATGGTGTGTCCCGCCACCAACACAGACGAGTAGCAGACTTCAACGCCCCCGATCGCGCTCAGGCCACCGTTTAGAGACACGCAGAGGCCAATGCCCGTCGACGTGTTGCCACCGATCAAGACGTAGGCTTCCCCGGCATCTGCCCTGCCGCCAGGGTCGGCACCGATGGCCCCGACGAGGAGGTCATCGACCCCGTCTCCGTCGAAGTCACCGGCGGAAAGCCAGCGGCCCAGGTTGTCCCCGGCCTGCGCGCCCAGCACGGTGCGGTCCGCCGACGCCGTCGCCAGGTCGAGGATTCCGGTGCGCGGGCCGAAGACGATGTAGGTCTCGCCGGCCTGGCAGCGATCGCCGACCTGCCCCGTACCGCAGGCGGTTCCAGACCCGGCAGCGTCGGCGAAGAACGAGGAGGCCACCAGGTCGTCGACGCCGTCGCCGTTGAAATCGCCGGCGTCCAGCGAGGCGCGCAGGCTATCGTCCGCGTCGGCCCCGAAGATCGTAAAGTCGGGGTTTGTGACGGCCAGATCGATCGTGCCGCTCTTCGGACCGAAAATGATGTAGGCCTCACCGGCATTGGCGCTGCCGTTGCCGGCGCCATCACCGAACCGCGCGTCCAGATACAGGTCGTCCTGGCCATCGCCGTTGAAGTCGAGGCCGGACTCGCGCAGCCCCAAGACATCTCCTGCCTCAGCGCCGTAGACGGTGAGGTCAGCGGCGGTAGTGGCAAGGTCCAGGGCACCGATCTGCGGAAGGTACACGCCGTAGACCGCACCAGCGGTGCCCCTGCCCAGCGGATCGGCGAAATGAGCGCCCAGGAGGAAGTCGGCGACGCCGTCACCACTTATGTCACCCGATCCGACGGCACCGCCTAGAAGGTCGCCTGCCTTCTCACCCTGGACGATTGCAATATCCGTGGCTGTGGCGAGGTCCACGGTGCCCGCCAGCGTCGCGGAACCGAAGACAACGTAGGCTTCGCCAGCCTCGGCCTTGCCTCCCGGTCCAGCGTGGTGAGCGCCGAGGAGGATATCGTCGTACCCGTCGCCGTTGACGTCCCCGGCCCCGGAGGCCACACCCATCTCGTCACCGGCGGAAGCGCCGAGTATCGTGACGTCCTGCTCCCCCGCTGCCGTGTCGATTATGCCGCCTAGCAAGGGCGAGCCGAAGATGATGTAGGCCTCGCCGGCCGAGCAGCGATCGCCCGTCCCGCGAAATGCACCGTTCTGGTTTACGCAGGTACCCGTCCCGGGGCCATCGGCCTGGTAGGAAGCTACCAGGATGTCGTCATACGAGTCGCCGTTGAAGTCCGCCGCGGCCGCGGAGAAGCCCAGCTGGTCACTCCCGTCGGCGCCCTCGATGACGACGTCGGCACAGTGGTTAGGGTCACCGGGGCACTGTGCCAGGTCGATGACGCCGCTGCGAGGCCCGAAGATAACGTAGGCGGCGCCCTCGTTCCCCGCTCCACCGGGGTCCGCGAGGCGCGCCGTGACGAGCAAGTCAGCGTTGCCGTCACCGTTGAAGTCGCCGGAGGCGACTATCCAGCCTAGCTGGTCCACCGTGTGGACACCCTGGACGGTCAGACCGGCAGGATCAGTGGCGAGGTCGTGGACGGGTTGGTGGAAGGCGCCGCCGGCCGCCACCAGGAGCGCCGCCAGCGCCAACAGAGCGATTATCGCAGGTCGTAGGTAGATCGTGGGTCCGCACCCCCAAAGTATGGCCGTGACGGCATTTACGCACGGGCGGCGTAATCTGTCAAGCCTGCCCCCCGGTGCGCTATACTATCCCTGCTATGCAGGAGCGCGATAAACGGCCCGGCGAGGGAGACGTCCGCGGCCCTACCCGCGGAGACTTTTCGAGCGACCAGTTCACGGACTGGGATAACCCGGAGGACGAACTGGAGGACGCCCCCGAAGGCTACTACGACGACGAGGATCCCGACGAAGAGGGGTACATACCTACGCCGGACGACCCGGACTACGATCTATCGGAGGCGGCGGGCTACTCCGGCTGGGAGGACCGCGGCAGGCGGCCCCTGCTCCCGACATGGCTCATCGTGGCCGTATCGCTGCTGCTGATCCTTGGGTTGCTTCTGCCCGCGCTGATACGGTTCAGCTGAGGGGCGCTCCGCTCATCCTTCGGCAGGCTCAGGGTGAGCGGGAGGCAGCTGAAATCTCCTCCAGCTCCACCTCCACGTACGGTTTACCGTAGCGGTCGCGCTTGATCGCGGCGGCGGTGATTCGGCCTCGCAGGAGGCTATCGCCCTCCCAGTAGCTCATCTCCGTCCCCGGCAGGCGCCCCACCATCCCCTTCAGCCCCTTCTCGTCGAACG
>JADFKX010000184.1 GCA_022564695.1 Chloroflexota bacterium
GCAAGCAAATTTTACAGCAGTTGCCAATGGATGGGCAGGCGGTGAAGAACTTAGCGATGGCCGGCCTGACCTGGTTGGAAACCAATAAAGAATCTGTCAACGCACTCAACGTGTTTCCGGTGCCAGATGGGGATACAGGCACCAACATGGTGTTGACCATGCAGTCGGCCATTCAAGAGGTCGAGTCTTCGGGAGAGCGGCATACCGGCAAGATGCTGGCGGCCGGTCGTCGGTCTCTAGCTTTCCCGGTAGTACGACCAGATCATCTCTGCAAGGGCTCTGTGCTCGGGCGTAGATTCGTGGAAGTGTATTTCGGTCTGGAATGCGGGCCACTGGTCGTGCTGCCGGATCAGAAAGACGACCTCCGCCTCGACTGTCTCTAGATCATGCATCGAGTCTACTGCCCCTCTCCCAACCTGGTACCAAATGTCGAGACCTACCGCGTTGTAATGGTGACGCCATTGGTAACCGTGGTATCCTGACTCTCCAGTTGCGGTCCACCCGAGTCTCAGGCGCTGCCGCATTCTTTGCTTGGTGATCCCCACGTAGATCGGTCGTTTGTTAGCAGACACTACGTAAAGCTTGGGAGATGGCGATGTTGCCTTCCCTGAAAACTTGACGGCTCCCGTGGCGTCCGCGATCGCAAAGCGCTTCGGGTCGCCAGTTGGCAGAATCGTAATCCGAAAGCTGTCAGGGCCTTCCAACTGCATCGGTGAGCGCCTCCTCGGGACATTCTAACGGATGGACAGGCCGTGGACGAGCTCAGCTTGTCGGCGGCACCGACTCACAGAGCTCGCCGCTTCTCGGCACGATAAACTCCCGCCCCCTGTGCTAACTGACCTTCGCGCCCCGATAGTTCATCGGGTTAGGAGGGGAGACTGTTCGAGCGGCGGGGCCTCGTAAGTCTGATCACTCTCCGCTGGTTGACGCCGGTTCGTCGTCCTCGGGCGGGTCGTTGCTGCGGTAGTCCAGGTAGCTGACGGTGCTGTCGTTCGAGACACGCAGCACGAGGTAGCCGGCGCGACGCCAGTGGCCGTCGTTCGCCGGCGCCATGACTGCGAGCGCCGTCTCTGCGCCCAGCTCGCTTGGAATCAGCTTGAGATCGCGGCCCAGGCGCAAGGCGAGCGCTTCTAAGCCCTGCCGCACTACATCGCGTCCGTGGCCACCGAATGAAGGCGCCTGCACGTCCTCCGCCAGGGTCGCCATCAGGCTCTGCTCGGCCTGGGGCGAGGGCGTTAGCAGCCAATCTGAAGCCAGTTGTGCGAAGTGAGGCAAGAAGGACTGCAGACTTTCGCGTGACAGCGCGGCCCGCCCGGCATCCGAGGGTTCTACACTCGCCGGGGCGACGGGCGGGGGAGGGGGGGTTGCCTCTGGGCGACCGTTATCGGCCTCGATGGGCGGCTGCTCCTGCGGCGTGGTCGGGGCCGGCTCGATGGGCGGCTGCTCCTGCGGCGTGGTCAAGGCCGACTCGATCGCCGCCAGCATGGTACTTTCGTCCGTCGACACTACCTTCACTCGGCGATGACCGAGGCCGCCCCCGACGCTCAAGCTCACTGACTCCAGGTCCTTGCCGTGCGAGTAGACTACGAGGCGTGCGTCCGGGAAATCGCTCAGCACCAGGTCAGCCACGGCATGTGACTCCTGGCCGTTGTCAAAGCTCAACAGAACCAGTTGGGGTTGGAACGCCCGCGCCATCGTCACCAGCTCGTCGCCCAAGTCTGTGCCGCCCAGGGCAACGAACCGCCGCCGGACGAGGAGCATCTGAATCTCCCCCTGGCTGGTGGCGTCGCTATCTATCACCAGGACCCGGGTACCGGCCGGCATTGAGGCAACCCTTCTTCCGTTAGTCCAGCTGGCTATCTAAGGTTAACAATCGAGGACAGCGAATCGTTACAACAGGAATTCATGTGTGAACTACCCGTGTCCGTGTGGGGGGCAGCGGCGACAATAACCCGTTCGCTGTGCTAAATTGACACTCGCGCCCCGATAGCCTTCGGAGGAGGACATGCCTGATAGCCCCAACTACGAGACGATACTGTACGAGCGGCGAGGACGCGTAGGCCTCATCACCCTCAACCGGCCCGAGAAGCTGAACGCCTGGAACATCCGCATGGAGGTCGAGTTCATCGATGTCGTGAACGGCGCAGCCGAAGACCGCGAGGTGGGGGCGCTGGTGGTGACGGGCGCGGGCCGGGCGTTCTGCGCCGGCGGCGACATCAGCGGTTGGTCGGACGAGATATCGACTCGGGGTGAGCGGCGGCCGGAGTCGCCCCTGCTGAACCGCGAGGGGAGCCCGGAGGTGCCGATCGTGCTGAGGCGGGGCAAGCCGATCATCGCTGCCATCAACGGCCCGGCGATCGGCATCGGCCTGACGATGCCACTGGCCTGCGACATCCGTATCGCCTCGGATAAGGCGACGTTCTCCGCCCGCTTCGTGAAGGTGGGGCTGACGCCGGAGTGCGGCAGCACTCGTTACCTGCCGGCGGTGGTCGGCCTGGGCAACGCTCTGTTCCTGGCCCTGACCGGGCGCATCATCGATGCGAATGAGGCGGAGGAGAGGGGGCTGGTGAACAGGGTGGCGCCTCACGAGAAGCTGATGGAGGAAGCGATGGCGCTGGCGGAGGAGATCGCCGCGAACCCCGGCGACGCGGTCTGGGCCGCCAAGCGGCTGCTGCATGAGAACGCGGCCGAGGGCGACCTGCGCCGCGTGGTCAGCCAGGAGGGGTTCGCTATCAGGGAGATGCGCCGGACGCCGGACCACGCCGAGGCGGTGCGGGCGTTCATGGAGAAGCGGGAGCCCCGGTTCAATGACTGACCGCTGGGGTATTACGTTTCCCCTGGAGGGCGTGCCGCTCCTGGAACACCGGGAGGTGCTCCAGGAGGCGGAGCGGTTGGGGTACACGGACGCCTGGACGTCTGAGGTGGACGGCACAGACGCTTTCATCCCACTGGCGCTGGCGGCGTCCTGGACTAACAAGCTACGGCTGGGCAACGCCATCGCCAACGTGTTCACGCGCGGCCCCGCGCTTCTGGCGATGGAGGCGGCGACGATGGCGGAGGCGGCGCCGGGCCGGTTCTGCCTGGGGATCGGGGTGAGCTCACCGGCTATCGTCGAGAGGTGGAACGGGGTGCCTCTACGCCGTTCCCTTGGCCGGATGCGGGAGACGCTGGAGTTCCTGAGGAAGGCGTTTGCGGGCGAGAAGGTATCGGTGGAGGGGGAATCGCTCAAGACGCGCGGCTTCCGGCTCTCGCGTCGGCCGACGCAGACGCCGCCGATTTTTGTGGGAGCGTTGAGGGAGAGGATGCTGACGCTGGCGGGGAGCAAGGCGGATGGCGTCATTATCAACTGGCTTGCCCCCGGCGACGTGCCGAAGGTAGTGAGTGTGGCGAAGGAGGCGGCCCGGGCCGCGGGCAAAGACCCGGAAGCGCTGGAGATCGCCTGCCGCATCTTCGTCGTGACGGCCGCCGACGAGGCGACGGCACGGGGGCTGGCGAGGTTCATGATCACCGCTTACCTGACGACGCCCGTCTACGCCGCCTTCCACGAGTGGCTGGGCCGGGGCGAATTGCTGCGGCCGATGGCCGAGGCCTGGCGGGCCGGCGACCGGCAGGAGGCGCTGAAGCTGGTGCCCGACGAGGTGATCGACGACGTGCTCGTCTTTGGCGACAAACGGCGGGTTAGGGAGAAGATTGAGGCTTACCGCCAGAATGGGGTCACGCTGCCGATAGTGAATATCGTGCCCGTCTCGCTGGACCCCGCCGAGCGGGCAGCGATGAGCCTGGCCGCGTTCAGGGAGCTTACCGCACCGTAAAGGAGAGCCAGCTATGCCCGACTTCACGATCACGCCCGAAGTGAAGGGGATGCGACAGAAGGTCGCCGCCTTCATGGACGAGCACATCTACCCGAACGAGCAGTTCCTGCACGAAGGCGGGGACGACCGCGAGTCGCTGATGAAGGAGCTGCAGGCCAAGACGACGAAGATGGGGATGTGGGCGCCTCACCTGCC
>JADFKX010000030.1 GCA_022564695.1 Chloroflexota bacterium
AGCCCTCTGGGCCTACCTGCTGGGAGAGCCAGGCGGCGCCGGTGTTAAGGCTCTTGGCCAGGATCTGGGTGACCGTCTGGGAGCCGTTGCTGCTCAGGTCCCAGTTTCTGATGCTCCAGCCGCTGACCTGGAACACGCCTTCGTCGTACCACCACGTGTCGGGGGTCACAACGCCCAGGTCGATGGCAGAGGCCATCGTGACCAGCTTGAACACCGAGCCGGGCTCGTACTGATCGGTGATAGCGCGGTTGCGGAACAGCGCCAGCTTGGACTCATCGCTCAGGTCAAGCGTCGTGAGATCGAAGGTAGGCCGGCTGGCCATGGCCAGAATCTCCCCCGTCTCCGGCTGGACGACGATGATGGTGCCGCCGCTGCCCTCGTGTTTCTCGATCGCCTTGTCCAGCTCCTGCTCCGCCATCCGTTGAATGAACCGGTCGATAGTGAGGACGACATCGGCCCCGAGAAGCGGTGGTAGCTCACTGCGGTCACCCAGGGCTATCTGATTGCCCCGGCCGTCACGCTCGAAGACGACGGTGCCCCTGGCGCCGCCGATGATCTCGTTCAAGTCCGCCTCCAGCCCCGTGAGGCCGGTATTGTCCCGTCCAACGAAGCCAAGCAATTGGGCAGCCAGGTTGCCCTCCGGATAGACGCGGACGTTGCTCTTGAGGAGGCGCACCCCGGCCAAGCCTAGCTCGCGGATGCGGGTGGCTGCCTCGTAGTCCAGGTCGCGCGCCACGGCGATCTCATAGATGCTGGCTTCCCGGACGTCCGACACCATCTTGGTCGGGTCGCCGTTTGTGATGCCGGAGATGACGCCTGCCGCCTCGCGGGCCTTCGTGATGCTCTCCCAGGCCTTCACCTCCACCATTACGTCGTAGGTGTTCTTGCTGGCCGCCAGAGGATAGCCGTTGCGGTCCAAGAGGGCGCCGCGGCGCCCGGTCACCGTCTCCTGAGCGATGTGGATGTTACGCGCCTCGGCGGCGTAGTAGTCGTGGTTCACGATTTGGAGCTGGACGAGACGGGCGACGATGGCGAGAGATGCCATCGCGATAACGGTTATCACAACCCCCAGACGCCAGTTCACTCCCCGCTTGCGTGACGCCACGTTAATCCATCCCTACGGCAAGGGCAGCCAATCCAGCAACTTCTTCCAGGCGCCGGGCTCGGCCTCTCGCTCGTCCGCTGTTGGCCGCAGGTAGCGACTGGGGAGCCTGCGCGGCGCCGGCGCCTCCACCGGCACAGTGATGTAGCGTGTCTCCTTGGGTTCCACCATCTTGAGGCTTTCCCTAGCCTCTTTCTCTATGCGGTTGAGGCCGGCCATCGTAGCCACGTCCAGCTCCAGCTCCTGGGTCTGGGCCTGCCAGTCGTCCCGTTGCTGCTCCAGGAAGCGGACGTTGCCGTTGGTGGTGGTGGCGATGCTGGACTGCACCAGCGGGATGAGGGCGGCGGCGCCGATCACCAGGGCGCTGATTATCAGGAGGGTAGGCATGCTGGGAGAGCGGAGAATATCCGATACGATGTGTCTCCCTGTCCTCTGGATGGTCGCCAATTATCCCTCCTGAAGCTTCTCTGCCGCCCGAAGTCGGGCGCTGCGGCTGCGCCGGTTGACGGCGACCTCCTCTTGCGAGGGACGCGCGGCGCCCTTCGTCACCAGCCTGAGGCGGGCGCGGTGGCCGCAGGTGCAGGCCGGCGCCTCCGGCGGGCAGATGCAGTCGCGAGACTCGTGGCGCATGAACTGCTTTACGATGCGGTCCTCCAGCGAGTGGAAGGCGATTACGACCAGCCGCCCGCCGCGACCCAGTACATCGAGGGCCTGTCCCAGGGCGGAGGTGAGGGCGTTAAGCTCGTCGTTTACGGCGATACGAACGGCCTGGAAAGTGCGGGTCGCGGGGTGGATGCGTCGGCGGGCGCCGCCGGCGGCCCTGGAGATCACGGCCGCGAGCTCGGACGTCGTCGCCAGCGGTCGGGCCCCGACGATAGCGCGGGCGATGCGCCTGCTGGCTGGCTCCTCGCCGTAGCGCCAGATGAGGTCGGCAAGGTCGCGCTCGCTGTAAGTGTTGACTATCTCGTCGGCGGTCACGGTCTGGCTTTCGCCAAAGCGCATGTCCAGCGGCGCTTCCACCTGGAAACTGAAGCCACGTCCTTCAGCGGAGAGCTGGTAAGACGAGACTCCCAGGTCGAACAGGACGCCGTGGACGGGTATGAAGTTCGCCTTACGGCAGACGGCGGCCAAGTCACGGAAGTTCGCTTGCGATAGCAGTACGTTGTCGGTATGTGATTGGAGCCGGGCGCGGGCTATCTCCAGTGCGTCAGCGTCGGCGTCGATGCCAAGGAGTAGGCCGCCGGGGGCGGCGGCCTCTAAGATGGCCAGAGAATGGCCACCGCCGCCCACCGTGCAGTCTACAAACCGGCCGCCGGGCTGGACAGACAGATAACGCAGGGCCTCAGCCACCATAACCGGAGCGTGAATCTGGGCTTCG
Source organism: Chloroflexota bacterium (assembly GCA_022564695.1). GTDB lineage: Bacteria > Chloroflexota > Dehalococcoidia > SM23-28-2 > RBG-16-64-32 > JADFNQ01. The sequence continues at coordinate 2,481 of JADFKX010000030.1, forward strand.
TTAGGGGGCAAGATTGTTGCAACCACCTTTCCCCTTACTCCAGCGACTCCAGCTCGGCGGCGTAGGCCGCGTCAACCTCTTCTAGCTCCTTCTCCCACCGGTCGCGGTTCCAGACCTCCAAGCATTCACGGCGACCGTTGATAATTACCGCCCCATTGAGATGGGCGGTTTCTCGGAGCTGTGCCGGAATCAGGATGCGTCCCTGACGGTCCAGCTCGGCGTCCCAGGAACGGGCGAAGAACCCGCGGCGCAACCGTCGACCTTTAAGGTGCGTCGCTGGCTCTGCCGTCACTAGATTTGACATCTCATCGAAGCCTTCCGGGGTGTATATCTCCAGGCAGCTTTCCGGGCTCAGGGTGAGCACCACCCCTTCGGCGAACTCGTGGCGATAGCGGGCCGGTATAGCTACCCGGCCGCGATCGTCCACCGTATGCTCGTACGCACCCCGAAAGGCCATATACCCCGGTTCCCCTTCTGTGCTAGGGACGGTTGTGCTAATATGGGCCTGCTCATGGCCGGCAGGCATGAGCGAAAAGAAAATACGGGGAAATCCCCACTCCTCCCCACTTCGCCCCAAAGCATACCATTTGGGCACCCATTGTCAAGCGCCTGAGCAATATTTTCGCCGCTATTTTGGGAACTCCCTCCTCCTCAGATATGTCTTTCCTCGCCGGCATCCTCACCATCTCCACTAAGGGGGCCCGCGGCGAACGCGAGGACACGTCCGGCGCCGCCATCCGGGAGATGCTCTCTACTCTGGGCGTGGCCGTGGAGCGCTACGAGGTGATCACCGACGATAAAGCTTCCATTACTCAGCGACTCGTCTCCTGGGCGGACGAGGCCGGACTAGACCTCATCGTGACCACCGGCGGTACCGGCCTGGGGCCAAGCGACGTGACGCCCGAGGCCACGCGAGAGGCGATCGACTACGAGGCGCCGGGGCTGGCGGAAGCGATGCGCCTGGAGGGGCTGAATCACACCCCGATGGCGATGCTCAGCCGCGCCGTCGTCGGCGTGCGGGGGCGGACGTTGATCGTGAACCTGCCGGGCAGCCCTCGCGCCGTCCGCCAGAACCTGTCCGTGTTGCTGCCCGTCCTGCCTCACGCGTTGGAGACGCTGCGCGGGCAGACAGAGCACAAGGGCTAGGCGGTCGCCGTCATGCGAATCGATCTCCTGACGATCTTCCCCAACATGTTTCGTGGCCCCTTCGACGAGTCGATCGTCAAGCGGGCGGTGGAGGCCGGCCTCGTCTCCATTAACCTGCACGACATCCGGCAATGGGCGAAGGACCGGCACAAGACGGTGGATGACTATCCCTACGGCGGCGGGCCCGGCATGGTGATGAAGCCGGACGTGGTGTTCGCCGCGACGGAATCGGTGCTGGAGCTGGCGCCCCAGCGGGAGCCGGTCATCCTGCTCACGCCTGCCGGGCGGCGCCTCACTCATGAGATCGTCGTGGAGCTGGCGGCGAAGGAGCGGCTGGTGCTTATCTGCGGCCGCTACGAGGGGTTCGACGCCCGCGTGCACGAGCACCTGGCGACGGACGAGATCAGCATCGGCGATTTCGTGCTGTCCGGAGGCGAGCTGGCGGCGATGGCGCTGGTGGACGCCGTAGTGCGCCTCATCCCAGGCGCCCTCGGCTCCCCTCAATCGACGATGGAGGAATCGTTCGCCGAGGGGTTGCTGGAGGCCCCGCACTACACGCGGCCGCCGGAGTTCCGCGGCTGGACGGTGCCGGACGTGTTGCTGTCAGGGAACCATCGTGAGGTGGCCAAGTGGCGGCGGCTACAGAACATCCTCCTGACGGCGCGGCGGCGGCCGGACCTGCTGGCCTCGCTGGAGCTGACCGTGGAGGAGGGGAAGTGGCTTGCCCTTCAGCTAGGCGAACAGTAAACTGGCCAAGGTTGCCATGGACATGAAATCGTTCGTTAAGCTCAAGAAGAACCCGAAAATTCCCGACTTCCGCCCGGGCGATAGCGTGCGTGTAATGGCTCTCGTTGTGGAGGGGGAGCGCGAGCGCGTTCAGGCGTTCGAGGGCGTGGTCATCCGCAAACGCCGTGGGGGAGTCAACTCCAACTTCACAGTTCGTCGCGTTAGCCACGGTATCGGCGTCGAGCGCACGTTCCTGCTGCACTCGCCGAGGCTGGAGAGCGTGAAGGTGGTACGCGTGGGCCGCGTCCGCCGCGCCAAGCTGTACTACCTGCGCCAGTTGGTGGGCAAGAAGGCCCGCATCCGCGCCGGCTCCCGTGAACGCTTCGAGGAGCTGACGCGCGAGGTGGCTGAGGGAGTGGCCGACGAGGACATCGGAGCGGCCGACGAGCTCGAAGTCGACGCCGAGGTGTCCGAAGAGGAAGAGGCGAAAGGCGAAGCCGAGGGCGAGGCGGAGGCTGAGGAGCCCGCTCCAGACGAAGAGGTCAAGGCTGATCCCGAGGAAGCTGAGCCGAAGCCGGAAGAGGATAAGGCCTCCGCGGAGTAGCGCCTACTCATCAGGCGTCGTGCCGCCCTTTGGGGCGGCCCTTTTGTTTCCTGTGTGCCGTTCCCCCTTCCCATTTGTGGCAGGCGCGGTGCTATAGTCGGCACGGAGGTGCCGATGGCCTACGCTGAAGTCGCCGTTAACGCCGCGGCTCCCATCCGCCAGACGTTCACCTATCGCATTCCAGACGGCCTGTCGCTGCGCGTGGGGCATGCCGTCTACGTCCCCTTCGGGTCCCGCCAACTTCAGGGGATCGTCATGGAGGTGACGGAGACGCCCGCCTTCGCCGACGCTCGCGACATCGATGCCCTGATCTACCCCGAGCCGCTGATCTCGCCGGAGCGGACGTCGCTCGTTCGCTGGCTGAGTGACCACTACCTGGCGCCGCTGTTCGATTGTCTGTCTCTCATGCTGCCGCCGGGGTTCAAGCGCAGGCCGCTGACCGTGCTGCGGCCGCTCGTTTCGCTTGAGGAGCTGTCCGATCATCGCCTCACGGACAGGCAGCGGGATGCGATGACATACCTGGTGTCGCAAGGGCAAGCCGAGCAGGAACAGATGCGGAAAGCGCTGAAGCTGCGTAGCGTCGGCACGCTGGTGAACGCGTTCCTGCTGAAGGGGCTCATCGAGCGCGGCTACGAGCTGGCGCGGCCCCTGGTGCGACCGAAGGTGGTGCCCCATGTGCGGCTGCTGGTCTCCGCTGATGATGCCCTCCGGCGTGCGCGGTCGCTCCGGGAAGAGGACAAATCGGCGGCACTCCGCCGGGCGATGGTGTTGGAGACGTTGGCGGAGGAAGGCTCGCTTCCCATCGCCGAGCTGCGCCCGCGGGGGCTGACCCCAGCCGTCCTCCGTGACTTGCAGGCAGAACGTCTTGTGGTGGCGGAGGACGTCACCATGGTGCGCGATCCCCTGGCCGGCCGCGACTATCCACAGCGGGCAGCGCCCGCCCTCACCGAGGAGCAGGAGCGGGCGTACAGGCGCATCGAGGAGGCGCTGGAGGACGGCGGGCAGGCTCAGACGTTCCTGCTGCACGGCGTTACCGGCAGCGGCAAGACGGAGGTGTACCTGCAGGCGCTGGAGCGGGTGGTCGCGCTCGGCAAGAGGGCGATCGTGCTGGTGCCGGAGATATCGTTGACGCCGCAGACGGTACGCCGGTTCGGGGAGCGGTTCCCGGGCCAGGTGGCGGTGATGCACAGCGGCCTATCGCTGGGGGAGCACTTCGACATGTGGCACGAGGTGCGGGCCGGCCGCTACGCGGTGGTCATCGGGCCGCGCGGCGCCCTGTTCGCGCCGCAGCCGGATCTGGGGCTTGTGGTGATGGATGAGGAGCACGAATGGACGTACAAGCAGCAAGAGGGGTCGCCGCGGTACCATGCCCGCCTGGCGGCTGAGGAGCTCTGCCGCCTGACCGGCGCCGTCCTCGTCCTCGGCTCCGCCACGCCGGACGTGGAGAGCTACTTCCGCTCCACCGCCGGTGGATCGTACCGGCTGCTGGAGCTTGCTCAGCGCATGCAGAGAACGGAATCCGGCGGCGTCGCGCCCGGCCCGCTGCCGGAGGTGGAGGTGGTGGACCTCCGTGAGGAGCTCAAGGCTGGCAACCGCAGCATCTTCAGCCGCTCCCTTGACGCCGCCGTCCGCGACGCGCTCTCCGCTAAAGAGCAGGTGATCCTGTTCCTCAACCGTCGCGGCACAGCGTCGTTCCTCCAGTGTCGTGATTGCGGCCACGTGCCAACCTGCTCCTCGTGCGCCGTGTCCCTGACTCTCCACTCCGGCTCAGGCGGTGAGAAACGGTTGGACTGCCACTACTGCCGTCGCGCCAGGGCCGCTCCCTCGGGCTGCCCGGAGTGCGGCAGCCCCCGCATCCGTCTGCTGGGGCTGGGCACGGAGCGGGTGGAGGAGGAGGCGCGCAACGCCTTCCCCGGCGCCCGCACCCTGCGCTGGGACCGCGACGTCACCCGTGGCCGCGACGCTCACGAGCGCATTCTGGCTCGCTTCCTGGCGCACGAGGCGGATATCCTCATCGGCACGCAGATGGTGGCGAAGGGCCTGGATATGCCTTTGGTCACCCTGGTGGGCGTGATCTCCGCCGATACCTCCCTTCGCTTCCCCGACTACCGCTCCGGAGAGCGCACGTTCCAGCTCCTGGAGCAGGTGGCGGGCCGCGCCGGGCGCGGGCCGCGCGGTGGCCGGGTGATCATTCAGACCTACTCCCCTGAGCACTACGCCGTAGCGGCGGCCGCCCAGCACGACTATCATGCCCTGTACCAGCGTGAGGTGGAGTTCCGGCAGCGGCTGGGTTATCCGCCCTTTGGGCGGCTGGCGCGATTAGTCTTCGCCCATACGAACGAGCGTTACGCCCTGGAGCAGTCGGCGCAGATGGTGCGGCGCCTCTGCGAGGAGCGGGATAATCGCGGCCTGCCCAACTTAGACGTTCTTGGACCGGGGCCGGCCTTCGTGCCCAGGCTGCGCGGCCGCTGGCGCTGGCAAATCGTAGTCCGCGGTCAGAACCCGACGGAGCTTCTGGCGGAGGTGGCGTTTCCCCGCGGCTGGACGGTAGATATTGACCCCGTCACGCTGCTGTGAGGCGACGCTAGCGCGTAGATTCGCTAGAATTGGCTCAAATCACTCCCTGTTCAATCAGACGCCCCGACAGGTCGGGGAGGTGCTAGTTGTCTGTTCAACCTATCCGCATAGCGGGCGACCCTGTGCTCCGCCGGAAGGCGAAGCGTGTCCCCTCTATCGACGGGTCTATCCATAGGCTCATCGAGGACATGCTCGATAGCATGCAGGCGGCCAGCGGTGTGGGCCTCGCCGCCCCCCAGATCGGCGTCTCCCTGCGGGTCATCGTCATCGGCCTGCCGGAGGAGGAGCCGTTCGCGATCATCAACCCGGAGATCGTCAAGCGGTCGGGGGAGCGGAAGGTGGATGAGGGCTGTCTCTCGCTGCCGGGGTACCGCACGGAAAACCTCACCCGCTCCGTCACAGTCGTCGTCAAGGGGCTCGATCCATCCGGACACAAGCTTCGCGTCAAGGGTAAGGATGACCTGCTGGCCGAGGCGCTTGAGCACGAGATCGACCACATCAACGGCGTCCTCTATATCGATCGCCTGGAGAGCAAGGACGACCTGATCAAGGTCGAGCCGCCGTCGAGCCTGGAAGGGGAGCCGGCGAAGCCCTCCGGCGAGGCCGACTCCGGCGAGGCCGGTTCCGGCGTGAGCGATTAGCGAGGCTCGGATGGCTAAGGTCAGCCTCGGCATCGGCGCGGACGCTCGGGACATACTGGCTGACCTGAAAGATTTCTTTAGCAGTCGGGGCGTGGAGGCGTACGTCACCGGCGGCTTTCTCCGCGACGCCCTTCTGGGCCGCGACAGCCACGACGTGGACATCTCCATCGCCGGCGACCCCCTTGTGCTGGGCCGGGAGCTGGCGGACGCCCACGGTGGCCACTACTTTCCGCTGGCCGAGGACCAGCACGTGGCGCGCGTACTCCTCCCTCAGCGGAACGTACATATCGACCTGATGCCCCTGCGGGCTGAGATCGAGGCTGACCTGAGACAGCGCGATTACACCATCGACGCCGTGGCCGCATCTCTGGCTGCGGCGGTGTCGGGTGAGGTGACGGTCATCGATCCCACCGGCGGGCTGAACGACCTGCGCGACCGCCTGGTGAGAGTGATCCGGGAGGACGCCTTCCGCCACGATGCTCTACGCCCCCTGCGGGGGGCGCGCCTGGCTACGGAGCTGGACTTCACGCTGGAGCCCGGAACGGTGGCGCTAATTCGGAAGTACGCGCCGCGGCTGCCGGAAGTGGCCGTGGAGCGACAGCGAGACGAGCTGATGCGCATCATGTCCACTCCTCGCGCCGGCACAGGATTGCGCTTGATGGACGATCTCGGTCTTCTGGAGCGGCTGCTGCCGGAGATGTCGGACACGCGCGGCGTGGAGCAACCCAAGGAGCACTATTGGGACGTGTTCAACCACTGCCTGGAGACGGTGCGAAACCTGGATATCCTCATGGGCGAGGAGGAGCCGGGCGACCGTCACTGGCGCACGCTCTGGCGGGAGCTGTGGGGCCAGCTCGCCTGGTGGACGGAAGCCCGCGACTACTTCCGCGAGGAGCTGCTCGCCGAGAGGCCGCGCCTGGCGGTGCTCAAGCTGACCGGCCTCCTGCACGACATCGCCAAGCCGGAGACGAAGACGTTCGACGAGACCGGAAGGATGCGTTTCTTCGGCCACGCCGATGTGGGGGCGGACAAGGTGAGACGTATCCTCCGGCGGCTCCACTTCTCGGCGCGAGAGGTGGCGCTGGTGCAGACGATGGTGAAGGCCCACCTGCGTCCCGTCCAGATGGCCCAGCAGGGGCCTCCCACTCGGCGCGCTCTATACCGCTACTTCCGCGACTGCGGGGACGCGGCGATCGAGACTCTGTTCCTTTCGCTGGCTGACCATCTGGGGACGGTAGGGCCCCGCGTCAAAGCATCGGACTGGCGCCAGCACGTGGCGTTGGTACACTATATACTCACGAAACGGTTTCAAGAAGAGGAGAGTATCTCCCCACCTAAGCTGATTGGCGGAGACGAGTTGATGGCAGAGTTGAACCTATCGCCCGGGTCTCTCATCGGGCGTCTCCTGGAGACGCTGCGGGAGGCCCAGGCCGCCGGCGAGATATCGAACCGGGAGGAGGCGCTGGCCCTGGCCCGGTCATCGCTGGCGCGGGAGACATCCGGCCAGCCTATTGAGGGAGAGCCATAGGATGGCAGTATGGGTGCTGGCTCTAGCCTATCCGGCGCTGATAGCGGTGCTATTCTACTTCGCCTTCCTGCGGCCGGTGCAGCAGGATCGGGCGAAACAGAGGCGAGAGCTGGCCGATCTCCAGGTGGGGGACGAGGTGCTGACCCAGGCCGGCTTCATCGCCGTGGTCAAGGAGATACGGGTGCCGGAAGAGCGGGGGCCGACGGAGGTGATCCTGGACCTGGGCGGGCTTGAAGTGCGCGCCTACGCTTCGGCCATAGCGCACAGGCTTCCGCAATCGGAGCAGGTAATCAAGGAGGAGACGGTAGTGGAACAGGGGCAGAGGTAGCCGATGCGTAACCGGATAAACTGGATAACCCTGGCCTTGGTGACGGCGCTTACTGTGTTTTCGGTCATCGTGGTGTGGCCGGACATGCCCAAGCGCTATCTGCCAGACTTCATCGACTGGCCGTCCGGCAACGGCTTGAGCGTCTTCGGCCTGGAGCGTCGGGAGATGAAGCTGGGGCTGGACCTCAAGGGTGGCACCTACGTGCTGCTGGAGGCGGAGACCAGCGAGCTGCCGCCCGGTACGGACATCCGCGACAAGCTGGAGGGCACGAAGGATATTCTGGAGCGCCGCGTGAACCGCTTCGGCGTGTCGGAGACGGAGATCACTATCGAAGGATCCAACCGGCTGGCCGTGCAGATGCCGGGGATCGATCCGGATGAGGCGCGGGAACTCCTGGGAAAGACCGCCCAGCTGGAGTTCCGTGCGCCTGTCCTGGACGAGTTCCGGAACATCGTTTGTACGGCGGAGGACGGAAGCCAGTTCGCCGTGCCCCCGGCACAGATCAGCGTGGTTGAGGCGAACGACCAACGCATCTCCCAGTGTCTTGGCAGCGGTGGTGAGGTCGGCGAGGTGATCTGGGAACTGGCGACGGGTACAGACAGTGAGGGGGAAGAGAGGGGGTTGACGGGTGACTTCCTCCGCGATGCCGAGGTGCTGGGACCGCCTCCCAGTGTGGGCCTGGAGTTCTCCGGCGAGGGGAGCGAGCTGTTCCGGCAGATTACCAGCGAACTCGTTGGGCTGCCACTAGCCATATTTCTGGATGAAGAGCTCATCACTGCGCCGACGGTGCAGCAAGAGATAGTCGGCGGCAATGCTAACATCAGCCGGACCGGAATGAAAATAGACGAGGTCCGCACGCTGACCATCCTGCTCGATGAGGGACGCCTTCCGTTGAAGCTGCGCGCAATCCAAGAAACGGAGGTTGACGCCACGCTCGGTGATCGTGAGGTCGTCCGTACGGTGCAGGCGGGGCTCATCGGCTTGCTCGCCGTGATGATGTTTATGGTGCTGTACTACCGGTTGCCCGGCCTGCTGGCCGCGCTGTCCCTGGCCATCTACATCTCCGTGGTTCTGATGATATTCAAGGTGGGGCCGCCCATCATCGGGCCGATCACGATCACCCTGGCCGGTATTGCTGGGTTCGTGCTATCGGTGGGTATGGCGGTGGACGCCAACGTCCTTGTGTTCGAGCGGGTCAAGGAGGAGCTGCGGGCGGGACGCAACCTTATGGCCGCTATTGAGCACGGCTTCAACCGGGCCTGGACTGCTATCTGGGCCAGCAACATGGCCACCCTGATCACCTGCGTCATCCTCTACTGGTTCGGTGATCGCTTCAACGCGGCGCTTGTACAAGGATTCGCCATCACTCTAGGCATCGGAGTTCTGGTGAGCATGTTCACGGCCCTGACAGTGACGCGCACGTTCCTGCGGCTGCTGGTGGGATCGCCGCTGGCGCGGAACCTGGCGCTCTTCGGCGTCAAACCGGAGGAAGGGGACATCGGGCCGACTGCCGCTGGGTCAGTTCCGGATGGGCTACCCCGTAGGGCGCGGAGGGGGGAGGTCCGCGGCTGGAGCCTGGACTTCGTCAAGCGGCGTGGCTTCTACTACGCGCTCACAGCGGTCATACTGGTGCCCGGCATCATCTCCCTGCTCATCTCGCCTTCGCTGAGGCCGGGTATCGAGTTCAGCAGCGGCGCCACATTCACCGTTCAGTTCGAAGACGAGTCTGTGGGACCGGCGGACGTACGTGAGGTGCTGACGGACCTGGACCACGAGGAGGCTCGGATTCAGGGGACGAGCGACGGCGGCTTCATCATCCGCACTGCCGAGCTGGAGGGGCTGACCGGGCCGCCCGTCGGGCCAGCGCCCCCTTCGGAGCGGAACGAGATCGAGGATGGCCTCGAGGAGGCTTTAGGCCCGTTCCAGCTGACCAACTTCAGCCAGGTGTCGGAGATAGTATCCACGGGAATCGCCCGTGATGCGGGGATCGCTATCGTCGTGGCCGCGGGGGCTGTTCTGCTGTTCATTCTATGGTCGTTCCGCAACGTACCCAAGGCTCACCGTTACGGCATCGCCGCTATCATCGCCGCCGGCCATGACGCCCTGATCATCCTTGGCGTATTCTCAATCCTGGGTAAGCTGTTCGATACAGAGATCAACACGATGTTCATCGTCGGCCTGCTCACGATCATCGGCTTCAGCGTTCACGATACGATCGTCGTGTTTGATCGCATCCGCGAGAACACAACGCTGAACCCGGATGCGCCCTTCGCCGAGGTGGTTAACGCCAGCCTCACGGAGACGCTGGCGCGGTCCCTCAACACGTCCGTCACACTTCTTTTCACCATCGTCGCCCTACTGTTCCTGGGAGGCTCAACCATCCAGAGCTTCCTGCTGGTGCTGCTGATCGGGGTGATCGCGGGTACCTACAGCTCCATCTTTCTCGCCAGCCAGATACTCGTCTCCTGGGAGGAGGGTGATCTGGCTGGGCTGTGGCGTCGCCTCATCCCGTGGCGGGCTGCCCCCGTGTCGGAGACGTAGTATGCCTGTCGATTTCGTCGACCGCGAAATTGAGGTGCAACTGAGCGAGGACAAGGCGCCGGTGCCGCTGGCTTTCCACCTGGGCTCGCGTGAGTACAAGATCATCGAGCAGCTCGCCACCTGGGAGGACCACGCCTTCGCCACGCTTCAGCGCGGCCGCGACTGGCGGCAACAACAGCAGCGTCGCTACTACCGGGTGCGTACTGAGAAGGGTGAGGTGTACGAGCTTTACGCCGATTGGTCCCCTGGTCGGCGCCGCCGGAGGGGTGAGGCACAAACCACCCGCTGGTATCTGCACCGCCGCCTCAGCTCCGGGGCGGCCGGGGTGAAGCCCGCAAAAGAGGGAGCTCCGGAGTCGCCTAGCGCCTAGGGCCGCCCCTCAGCACCCGCTCGTCTCCGACGCGACGAGTGATGCGCTCCTGGTCCATGTTCTCCAGCAGCGCCTGGGCGTACTTGCGGCTGGTGCTCAGGAGATCGCGCACCTGGGCTAGCGTCACCGTCTGCCGTTCCTTCAGGTGCGCCACTACCCGCTCTACCATCTCGCGATAGGCCTCCGAGGCGAACACGATCCCTTCGTCTGCCCACACGATATCGCCGCGGTCTTCCAAGTACGAAAGCAGGTCGTCCTCATCCTTCGGTGCCGGCGGCGAGAACGGCTGAGCCCGCAAGCCGGCGAGGAGTTCCTGCGCACGCTTCTGCTGGCCGGCATCCGGGCGGGGCTCGTGCTCCGGATGGCAGACGGAGCCCCCAGCATCTTTAACGTTACCCCGGCCGGCCCAGAGCGCCACTAGCTGGTCGAACGCCCGGCTATCCAGGCGCAGGCGGCTGCGCAGCTCCTCTCTGGGCATGCCTCGGCGCAGGGGAGACTGGCGGTGATACTCCGCCAGGGAGCCCGCCATTCGTTCCGTGAGGGCCGCGAGCCCCACCGCGGAAAACAGGAGCGTCCCCTCCGTCAGCGGCTGGACATCCAGGGCCAGCAGCTCGTCCGACTCAATAGTCGCCTCCACCGCGACGCGCACCTCCGCGGCGGCGAGGTCTAGGCCGCTGGCAAGCTCCCGTAGCGTCACCGGCTCCGAGGCGGCGACGGCCATGAGCACGACCTCCCCGGGCGAACCTCGCTCCAGCGCTTCCAGCTTGTCGATCGTGGCCTCGTGGAAGCGCCGATGGCGGCGTGTCTGCGTATCGACGATGCGACCGCCGCCCAGCGTATCGTTCGGGTCGCGGATGACGAAGTGGTCTCCGTTCACGGCGGCGACCGGCGCGGCGAGGCGCACCTGGGCCCAGGCCGCCTCCCCCGGCGGCACTTCGTCCCGGTCCAGCAGGAGCAGTCGGCCCTCCACCTCCGCCGAGCCGGTGTGGAACGTGACCGTGATGTTGTGACGCAGCGGTCGACGCAGGTAGCGGACGGCGTGCAGACGCACATCCAGCACGGTGACGGGCCGCAACCAGCCCGGCGTCGCCAGTACCATGCCCCGCTCCAGCTCCTCCACCGCCACGCCGGTCAGATTCACGGCCGTGCGCCGGCCCGGCGGCGCGAGCTGTACCTTCTGCCCGTGCGTCTGTAGCCCTCGAATACGCGAACGCAGCCCCGCCGGCTGCACCTCAACCTCCTGGCCCACGCTGAACGATCCCGCGTTCAGCGTCCCCGTGACCACCGTCCCGAAGCCGGTGATCGTGAAGGCGCGGTCGATCGGCAGGCGGGGCCGGCCGATGTCCCGCTTGGGCGGCGTCTTCGCCAGCTCCGATTCCAGCGTCGCCAGCAGCTCGTCCAGTCCCTGACGGCTGACGGCGGAGCAGAGCACGGCGGGCGCGCCCTCAAGGGTGGTGCCCCGCAGCGTATCCTCGGCGTCGGCGGCCACCAGCTCCGCGAACTCCGGCTCCACCAGGTCGGCCTTGGTGATGACGATGACGCCGTGCTCGATACCGAGAAGATCGATGATCGCCAGGTGCTCGCGAGTCTGGGGCATCACCCCCTCGTCGGCCGCCACCACCAGCAGCGCCAGGTCGATGCCGCCCACGCCGGCGAGCATGTTCTTGATGAAGCGCTCGTGGCCCGGCACATCCACCAGGCTCACCTCGCGACCGGAAGGAAGCGTCAGCCAGGCGAAGCCCAGGTCGATCGTCATGCCGCGCTCCTTCTCCTCGCGCAGCCGGTCTGGGTCGATGCCCGTCAGCGCCTCGACGAGAACCGACTTCCCGTGGTCGACGTGGCCGGCGGTACCGATGACGTACATGTCTGGTCTCTGGTTGCTAGTCGCTGGTCGCTGATGGCTGACCCCTGTTCCTACGCGTGCGTCTCCACCTGCTCGAGCGCGCGCACGTACTCCTCGGGCAGGCCGTGCTCGCGGGCGCCGCGGACGATGAGCGCCAGGTACTCTCGGCCGGGCGTGAACGCGCCCGTCCGGTTCGCGATGTAGGCGAGCGCGCGCAGCCGCACGTCGACGGCCGTCGTGGAAGCCAGCGAGCCGGGCAGCGCTAGCACCCGGCCGCGCCTCACCTCGTCTTTCGCCACGCCCGCCAGGTTGACCGCCGTGCGCCGCCCCGGCAACGCCCGCTCCACCTGCTCTCGATGGTGTTGCAGGCCGCGGATGCGCGCCTTCGGCCCGGCGGGCAGCACCTCGACCTCCTGCCCAACCTCGAACGCGCCGTCGATCAGCGTGCCCGTCACGACGGTGCCGAAGCCGGCGATGGTAAACGAGCGGTCGACGGGCAGCCTTGCGCGGCCAATGTCGCGCTTCGGCTCCGTCGCCTCCAACTGCTCGTCCAGCACGCGCCGCAGTTCGTCCAGCCCTTCGCCCGTCACGGCCGAGCAAGCGACGAGCGGCGAACCGGCGAGCGAGGTGCCTTCGACCAACTCCAGGACGTCGGCGGAAACCAGCTCCAGGAAGTCCGCCTCCACCAGGTCCATCTTGGTCACCACCAGCACGCCCCTGTCGACGGACAGCAGATCGAGGATCGC
>JADFKX010000185.1 GCA_022564695.1 Chloroflexota bacterium
CACCGCGCCCGCGAGGGCGGCAATCGCGGACGGCGCCTGTCGCATTCGTTGGATTCTATTAGAGTGCGCGGGAGAATGAAGGTACGTAATCATGCGACGATGGCTATCATGGCACTCCAGGCCCGCGCTCTGGCGTTTCCGATGCAGATGCGTGAGTGCGTTAGGGCCGTGGCCTAATACGCGCAGATTCTTCAGGCTAAGGTCAATAGTTTCTGTTCTCATTCAACCAATTCCACGCATCTTGCGGAAGCCAGCCGAAGTAAGATGCCCATTGTGTGACTTGCATTATTAGTAGCCTATCCGTCGTCAAGAGATTAGGTGCGAGTCGGTTCCATAGTTGCTCGCTACTCTCCTTTGTAGCGAGCAACCATGTATCGTCCAAGTAATGCCACCACTTCTCTGAATTCTGTAACTCGCGAAGTAGTGAAGTCACGTCGCGCTCAGGGACTATCGTGTAGCTTACGAGGTAAAGCACGAAGTTTATTCGCCCGTTAACTGCTTCGTATCGCTCGGTGGGTCTGGTGGGGGTGACAGTTGGGGATCGCCCGTGGTCTTGGTTAGGTCGTCGATCTCCGCTCTCGTCATCGGCTGGACTTCGTTGCCGAACCGCCTCCCTTGCCTCAGGGAGCGCTCGTATGGGCTGTAAAGGAGATTCTTGGGGTGTCGTGCTAGGGAAACAACCGCGACACCCTCGCCCACGAGAATTACGAGCAGGGCTCCAATTATCGACAGTCGCGCACCCTCTGAAAATCCCCAAGCATCGATGATCAAGAGACCTAACATCGCCGTGACTAGCAGTATCGCGAGCGCGAACCATCTCAGCGCGTTGGTCACTACCTCCACCGAGCGCGCAAACGGCGCTACCTCCATGAACGCTTCCCACATTTTGAGAAAGAGCACTTGAAAGTTCACGCGAGGATTCTAACATATCTGCTCCGGCGAGATAATTGCGAAGTGAATTATGAATAAGGCTCGATTGTGACAGATTGGGGGCTGTGCTCTAATGAACGGGGCCCGCACAGGTGAGATATGGCTACCGAACAAGACACCGCAGCGCTCAAGGAGAGGATTGAAGAGGCGCTCCGCGGCACAGACGTGGAGAAAGCCTCGGCGGCGATCGCATCCGTGCACCCAGCCGACCGCGCAGACCTGTACGAGCGTCTGGAGCCGGAGCTGGGGGAGGCGTTTCTGGCGTTGCTCTCCGCTGAGGACGCCGGGGAGCTGCTTGGGTTTCTGGAGGAGGAGGTCCGCGAGGCGGTGGCGGCGCGGATGCCGCGGGCCACCCTGGCGCGTGTGTTGGACAAGACGAGCCATGATGTGGCGGTAGACGTTCTCCGTACTCTGCCCCCATCTGATACGGCCCGCGTGCTCTCCGCCATGGTCACCGCCCAGGAGGTAACGCCGCTCCTGGGGCATGAGGATGAGAGCGCCGGCGGCCTGATGACACGCGGCTACGTGGCTCTGCATCCCGAGATGACCGTCCACCAGGCGATCACGTTCATGCGCCTGCGCAAGCCGCTGGCGGACGAGGCGTACTACCTGTATGTGCTTGACGCGGCGAACCACCTCCAGGGTGTGGTCAACCTTCGCGAGCTGATGATCTCCGAGCCGGAAACGCCCATCGTGGAGGTGATGACGAAGGACGCCATCACGGTGGAGCCGGGTACGGACCAGGAGGAGGTGGCGCGCCTGATCCAGCACTACCGCCTGCGGGCGCTGCCGGTGGTGGACGAGAATCGGGTGCTAAAGGGGATCGTCACTGCCGACGATGCAATGACCGTGGCGAGCGAGGAGGCCACCGAGGACATGTATCGTATGGTGGGCCTGCTCTCCGACGATAGCGTGTTCGCACCGGTAGTAGTTTCGGCGCGGCGCCGCCTGCCCTGGCTGGCGATAAACCTGGTGACGGCGTTTCTGGCGGCGGCGATGGTGGCGGTGTTTGAGGACACTATCGCCAAAGCGGCCGCCCTGGCGGTGTTCATGCCGGTGGTGGCCGGCCAGGGGGGTAACTCCGGCATTCAGAGCATCACGATAGTTGTGAGAGGCCTTGCGCTGGGGGAGATCCAGCCGGAGGACGCGAGACGGGTGCTGGCGAAGGAGGTCTCTATCGGGCTGGTGAAGGGGCTACTGTTCGGGGCGGTCATCGGCGCCGCGGCCTGGGCCTGGCAGGGGGCGCCCGCATGGGGGCTCGTCGTCGGCCTGGCGCTCATGCTCAACATGTTCGTGGCGGGCTTCCTGGGAGCGACTATCCCCCTCGGCCTGCGGGCCCTCAAGCTGGACCCGGCGATCGCTTCCGGGATATTCCTGACTGCGTTTACGGACGTGCTGGGCTTCCTGTTCTTGCTGGGCCTGGGGGCGCTGATGATCGAACAGCTCAAGTAGAGCGCGGCAACGGAATGGCGAGAGATAGTTGGGGTGGACGGAGGGATTCGAACCCTCGATCTCCAGGGCCACAACCTGGCGCCTTAGACCACTAGGCGACGCCCACCACGCAGCGATAGAAAAACCCCGAGCCAGACGAGGCCGCAACGGAAGTCTAGCATGGCGCTCCAAACGCGGTCAACGGGGACGCTGACGGGAAGCGAGTGCTTATCGGCCGCTCTCTGTGGGGGTGTCTGTGCCCCGCTCTTGGCTCTGTCCGTAAGGCTGCGGGCGCGCCGTCACGGTGATCGAGGGTGAGATCAGGCTCTAGGGCAGCCTTCGGCAACGAAATCAGCGTTGGTCGAAGTCCAGCGACAGGCTGTTGATGCACCAACGCTGTCCGCCTCGCTCACTCGGGCCATCGTCGAAGACGTGACCGAGGTGGGAATCGCAGCGGGCGCACCGCACCTCCGTGCGGACCGTCCCGTGCGAACGGTCCTCGATCAGATCGACCGCCTCCGGCGACACGGCGTCGGTGAAGCTAGGCCAGCCGCAGTCGGTTTGGTACTTTTTCAGGCTATCGAATAGGGGGTTGCCGCAGGCCGCGCAGCGGTACACGCCGTCATCGTCCGTGTTGACATACTCTCCCGTGAATGGGCGCTCAGTACCGGCCTGGCGGAGGACGGGGTACTGCTCTGGCGATAGCCGACGGCGCCACTCCTCCTCGGTCTGGGCTACCTCCAGAAGTCCATCGTCCACCTCTGAAGATGTCGGAATCGAACACGAAACGCCCGTGCCGGCTAGGCCGCAGTAGCCATTCGGCACCTTGTGGATGTACTGCTGGTGCTCCTCCTCCGCATAGTAGAAGGGGCCAGCGGGCGCGATCTCAGTGGTGATCGCGGGGTAGCCGTCTCGCTCAAGCGCCTCGTTGTACATGTATCGCGCCGACTCGGCAGCTTGCCGCTGTTCTTCGTCGGCGTAGTAGATGGCGGAGCGGTACTGTGTGCCGGCGTCGTTACCCTGTCTCATGCCCTGGGTAGGATCGTGGGCCTCGAAGAAGATCTTCAGCAGCGAGGCGTAGGAGATCTGGTCGCGGTCGAACGCCACGAGTACGGCCTCAGCGTGGCCGGTCTTGCCGGAGCAGGCCTCCTCGTAAGTAGGGTTGGGGGTATGTCCGCCAGCGTACCCGACCGCGGTTGTATATACCCCAGGCGCCTGCCAGAAGATGCGCTCGGCGCCCCAGAAGCAACCGAGGGCGAAGACCGCTGTTTGGACGCCTTCAGGAAACGGCGGCTGGATAGGCGTGCCAAGGACGGCGTGCCGTTCAGGGACGGCGAAGGCGGGACTGTCCCGGCCAGGCAGTGCGTCCTCGGGCGTGACGATCTCGTACTTGCGCTTGCTGAATAGAATGCTGGTACCTCCAGATTTAATCATAACCTTTATAGTGCAATCGTGGTGCAGGCGCGGCGTTGACTATTCGCGACCCAAATCCTTGTATGGACCCGGTACGGATGAGTGGGGCGCGGACCCGCGTGTAGTTCGAGTCACTGCGAGGCTTACATTGTCCATACGTAGCAAAAGCGCGTATCGGAT